>CAISIU010000102.1 GCA_903885505.1 uncultured Actinomycetes bacterium
GAATGGCTCACCATCTCCGGTGACCTCCCCATGGACAGCGAGGAGGCCGCGGCCAAGCTTGACGAATGGATCGCCGCCGGCGTCACCGACATTGTCGACCTGCGCGGTGAATGGTCTGATGAAGACTTCGTCGCGCAGCGTGCCCCCGAGGTGCGCTACCACTACTTCGGCACCCACGACAACGGCGGCTCACAGGACGCCGAGTGGTTCGCGTCCGGTATTGAGGCTCTCCATGAGGCTGTGGAGCACCCCGGCGCACGACTCATGGTGCACTGCCACATGGGGGTGAACCGCGGGCCCTCGATGGCCTTTGCCATGCTGCTCGACCAGGGTTGGGACGCCATTGACGCGTTGAACGCCATTCGCGACGCTCGGCCCATCGCCGGCATCATCTACGCCGATAGCGCGATTCGGGCGGTAGGTGAACGCCACGGCCGATCCGAGAGCGAGATAGACGCCGACCTTGACCGCGTGGCCACGTGGTTCGAGGAGAACCACATTGACATTTACACCATCATCCGGCGTATTCGCCACGCTCACTAGGAGGCCTGATGTCTGACTTTGACGTCACTGATAACTACCAGCTCGAGTGGGCCGACGACCTCAGTGCCTCGCTCACCATGGCTGATGGCACCACCGTCACCGTGGAACTCTCCCCCATGCCGGACTGGAAGGTCGCCTCCCACCTCGTGGTGGCCGACCGGACGGGACTCATCACTGATGACTATCTGCACATTTGGGCGAATGACGATGCCGCCCGCAATGCCGTGGAGCACCAGGTTCGACAAGTCATCAATCGACTCGTTCCCTTGGGTTCACCCATCAACTGGCAGAACGACGAATTGATTTACCTGCTCGAAGACCAACGTCGCATCGTCTTTTGTCCCCTCTGCATGGGCGCCAACGATGATGGCTGCGAGGCCTGTGGCGGCACCTCATACATCCGCAGCGAGGATGTCGCCACGTGGATTGACCTCATCGATGATGCAGGCCCTGACGAGCGCGGGTGAGCACCCACTCGTTAAGGTGAGAGTGATTCCTTAGGAGAGTCGCCTCGTTTGGGTGGATTTTCACCGTGCAGGCTCGACGTCTTTGCTGAGCCATCGTGACATCGTCAGCGTGGCGATGCCGGAAACGAGGAACACCATGGCTGAAAAGTCACCGAGCCAGCGCAACAACAAGAAGGTCGGAAAGACCCTCAAGGAAAAGCGTCTCGAGAAGCAAACCAAGAAGACTACGAAGACCGGCCTCCTCGGAGACAACAAGTAGCTCGCTTAGACCGGCAGCGTCGTTGAGGTGGTCGATGTCGTCGTTGACGTTGACGTTGACGTCGTTGTCGTGGTGGACACGGGGGTTCGGTAGACCACGTTGCCCATCTCTTGATAGAGCAAGTGGCACAGATTGTTTAAGGTCGTCACACCGTAGGCGTAACTGGGATTACCACTCATCAGAATCGCGACTTCATAGTTGCGATTCGTGCCGCGTACCCAGCCGAGGGAGTTCATTTCCCAATTCGTCATCGAGGTGAGCGGCGACCATCCATTCTTAAAGGCGATCACATCTCCCTTGGCCCGCGCGTAGCCCACGCCCCAGGTGGTCGCCGCGGAGATGTGAGTCAAATACGACAATCCGAGGTTCTGCGACCCGACGGTTAACAGGGCCGACCCGGGAGCAAAAAGATTCATGATGGCCACTTGGTCACTCGCGGTGGTCGCGGTGAGTCCCCACCCATAAAAGTCTGCCGACGGACACACCGGCACCGTGTGGAGCAAGGGGATCAGTGCGTTAAAAGTCATCAGGCCCTGGCATGAGCCGATGAGCTTGTAGAGATGGGTCGCATCGTCGTTGTTGCTGTCTTCAATCATGCGCGCGAGCCGCAGCCGAATGTCCGCCGAAATCGGACGATGGGTTCCTTGGGCCTGGTAGAGGTAGGCGGCCATGATGTCCACCTTGATCATGCTGTTGGCATGACGCGACTGATCGGCATTCAGATACCACGTTTGCTGATTAATCAGGTCGTGCACGGTCATCGTGACGGTACCCATGCGTGAATGCACATAGTTCATCACGGGCGTCGTAAAGGGGGGGTGCGCATCACCGGTCACGGTGGAGGGCGTCGTGGCACTACCGGTCCCACTCACGGTGAGGCCCGCCACCACCACGGCGACGGCAGTCACTAACGCTCGGCGGCGCGACGAATCCCAGAGCACCGGTTCACCCTAGGTGAGTCACCGTGGCTCGCTCGTAATCTGTCGATTAAAACCTGATAACCACAATGCCCCCGGCCTTTCGGCCGGGGGCATTGTGGTTGGTGCGGGAATTACTTGTAGCTGAGCAGTGCCGAGACCGAACGGTTCAGCTTGCTGTTTCGACCCACGAGACGCGAGCCGTTGCCGACCGCGGTCACCGTGACGCCACTCACGTGCATCGAGGCGAGCACGCGGTTCAAGTAGTTCGCGACGGTCAGCGCGCGAGCCTGGGTGTAGGCCAAGGTCGTGGCGCGGCTGCCACCGAAGTTCGAGTAACCGGTGATGGTCACCTTGGTGAACTTGAACTTCTTGATGTAGAACGCGGTGATGTAGGCCTGACGGTATAGGCCCGACCACATCGTCGTCTTGGCACGCGCGAAGGTCGCGATGCGGATGTTGGTGTCAATCGCGCGACGCGCCAGACGCGGCTTGTTCGAGCCCACCGAGTTCACCGCGATCACCGTGTAGGTGTAGTTGGTGCGGGGCTTGAGACCGCTCACCGAGCAGGTGAGGGCCGCATTGGCATTCGCCGCCACGTTCACGCTGCAGGTCTTCGCAAAGTGCGGACCGGTGACGCGAGCGATGTAACGGGTGATGGCCGAGCCACCGTTCGAACCCGAGACCAACCAGGTCAACGTCGCCACACCCTTGGTGGTGCCGCGGAACGTGATGCCACGCGGCGTCGAGGGCTTAGTGGGGGCGGCCTGAACCAGGGCGACCACCGTGTCCGACGCCGTGGCGCCCGATCCCGTCGTGGCGGTCACCGTGAAGGTGTAGACCACGCCGTTGTCGAGGCCCGTGAAGGTGCATGACAGCGGAGCCAGCGGGTGAATGGTCAGGTCCACCGTGCAGGTGTGACCGTCGGGGTTCACCGTGACGGTGTAGCTGGTGGGGGTGGGTCCCGAGGTCGGGGCCGACCAGTTAATGGTGGCGCTGCCGTTACCCGGGGTCACCTGGACGCGGTCCGGCGCGGCCGGGCCGGAGGCCGGGGTCACCGAACCACTGGGGTCTGACGAGCTGGAGTTACCCACGTTGTTGGTCGCGACCACATCGAAGGTGTATGTCGTGCCGTTGTCGAGGCCCGAGATGGTGCAGGTAGTGGCCGGAGCGACCGCGGTGCAGGTCAGGCCACCGGGGTTCGCGGTCACGATGTAACCATCGATGCTGACACCGCCGTTGTCGGTCGGCGCAGTCCACGAGATGGTGGCCGATCCGTCACCGGAGGTAGCCGTCACGTTGGTCGGCGCGGCCGGGGCGGTGGTCGCTACGGTGATGCTGGCTGACGACGTTGACGGTGAGCTAGTGCCCGCCGCGTTCGTGGCGGTCACGCTGAAGGTGTAGTTCGTGCCCTTGGTCAGACCGTTAATGGTGCACGACGTGGCAGTCGTGGTGGTGCAGGTCTTGCCACCAGGGCTCGCGGTCACGGTGTAACCCGTGATGGCCGAGCCGCCGTTGTTCGCGGGCGCGGTCCAGCTGATGGTGGCCGAGGTGCCACTCGTGGTGGCCGTGGCGCCCGTCGGGGCGTCCGGACGAGAGGCCTGCGGCGCAATCGACGACGACGCACCGGACGACGAGCTGGTGCCAATGGAGTTGGTCGCCGTCACCGTGAAGGTGTAGTTCGTGCCGTTGGTCAGCCCCGAGATGGTGCAGCTGGTCGCTGAGGTGGTGGTGCAGGTCTTGCCACCGGGACTTGAGGTCACGGTGTAACCAGTGATCACCGAGCCGCCGTTATTGGCGGGCGCGGTCCAGCTGATGGTGGCTGAGCCATTACCTGCCGTCGCGGTCACACCGGTCGGGGCGTCCGGAGCGGACGGTGCCGGGGTGGTGGTCGCCGAGGCGTCAGAGGGGGTGGAGTCACCAGCAGAGTTCGTGGCGACCACCGTGAAGGTGTACCCAGTGCCGTTGGTAAGACCCGAGATGGTGCACGACGTGGCCGTCGTGGTGGTGCAGGTCGCGCCGCCGGGGCTGGCGGTCACGGTGTAACCAGTAATCGCGCCGCTGCCCGTGTTGGTCGGAGCGGTCCAGCTGACGGTGGCCGACTGGTTACCCGCGGTGGCGGTCACGCCCGTCGGGGCATCCGGCGGAGTCGGTGAGTTGGACATCGAGTTAGTGCCATCCGAGCTGGTCCACGTCCCGGCGTACACGCCAGTGAATCCGGTACCAATTCCATTTTGTCCGGAGTACACCGTGCCGTAGTAGGACGACACGCTCTGCGGCGGGTTTACCAAATTGCTGAAATTCGTGGGGGTGTCATCAAACATGGCATTGACGGTCCACGACGCCGGCGTCGGTGCACTTTCTCCGGGCCTGCCGAAGTACTGAGCGGTGCACGAGGCGTTGTTGCCGGTCATCGTGACATTCATGCATCCGTAGCTCAAGTAGTTGCCACTCGAGTCCAGAGCGCCAACGCCCGAATAAACGGCTCCCGCAGGCTGGGTCCACGAGATGTCGTAGGTGCTATTGCCGTTGTCCTTGACGACCAGGTTCGTCGGCACGCCGTGGGCAACTGCCTGTGTCTTCACGTGGAAGTCAAGCGGCAAGTTGATCAGTGATGCGCCATAAAAGCCGGTTTGTCCACCCTGACCGTAGAAACCCAGTGAGCTCACCGAGTACATAAATCCACTCTGGAGGTAACCGGTCACGGCGTAATCGGTGTTTGCCGACAGGCCATTGATCACGGGAATCACGGTGTTCTGGTTGTTAGTCACGCCCGAGCAAACGCCCGTTCCGTTGACTTCACCAGTGGACGGAAAGTAGTTCAGACCACAGGACTTTCCACCGGCGGTGTATTGGAACTTGTAGCCGTAGCCGTAGCCCATTCCACCCATGCCGTAAACGGCGATGAAATTCGTTCCCGTTGCCACTTGGAATCCCGGACGGTTCATGTAACCAGCCGAGACATAGGTGTCAATGCCGTTCGCGGTTCGGCCGCCACCGGTGATAGAGGCGACAACGTCATAGGCATCATTCGTGCTGCCCGCGGGGAGCGTGACGTCGCAAAACTTGACCGAGGGGTTGGTAATAGTGCAGGGCGTCGACAAGATTGTTTGGATGCCCAACTGAGAGACCTTATTGACCACGACGCTGTTCAACGTCGCGCCGGGAATATCACCCAGGTTCACGCTGTCCCAGGTGATGCGCACGGTATTCCAGCCAGTCGGTGCCACACTGACATTGCACACCGAGCCGCTGTAACACGCGGGGACCACGATGGTCGACAGCAGGGGCGAGAAGTTACTGAGGGAGTCCACGTACTTACCCGCGGTCTGGTCGTATTCGGCGGTTTCCGCGACGAGGTACTTGCCCGCATCGCGGCCACTCAGGCGATATCCGTTAGTGAGAAGGTTGACAACAGTGCACGACGATGACGTTGAGGGGTCGTCGACAGAGGTGGTGGTGCACTCGTACCACGCGACGTTGCCACCACTGAAGCCCGGGAATTGCGAGAGGTCGAAGTAGATGTTGTCGCCGTATAGCCACTGACCAGGATTCGTCTGGTCAACGATCGTGTACTTCTGAGTGAGAGCCGTGTGCGACTTCACGGCGGCGTTGGCCACCGACGGGGTGGCGGTGAGGACACCGGCGAGAACCGACACGGTGGCAATCAAGGACGTCATGAGACGTCGAGCGTTAAAACGCGACAACATGGAATCTCCAGGGGTAGAGGGTTACAGCCTCGTCAAGCATAGTGTCTGAACCGTACAAATTATGGTCAGCATGACAAAAATCAGAAAAAATCTCTGCGACCCGCACACTACGATTCGGCCATGCCCCAATCAAGCCGTCAACGCCTTCTTGAGGCCGCTATTGCCATTATTGATGAAAGTGGCGAGGCGGGCTTGCACGTACGCGAAGCGGCAGCGTCCGCTGGGCTATCGGTTGCAATGGTGCGTCACTATTTCACGGATCGTGAAGGCTTAGTGACGGCAGCTCGAGCGGAGCAATATCGTCGCTCGATGTACGTCTCCATGCCGGAATTAACGAGAATATTGGCCGATGCCAAGAGTGTTGAGGACCTGAAAGCAACGGTACGCCCCGTTTTTGATTCATTTCTGACGGCCGAATTCTTCGATCGCCGCATGAGTCGCGCCAGTGCGCTGGGCGCGTCGTATCGACGCCCCGACCTCGCTCGAGAACTAGAGCTCATTCACCGCGAAACCAGTGCGGCCATCGGGGGGATATTGCTGATTGCCCAGGAGCGCGGCTGGCTGCGACCGGGGCTCAACCCCCAAGTCGCGTGCATGCTCTACTACGGCATTATTAATTCGCGCGTCCTGATCGAATCATGGGCTGACGAGGACTTTCAGGCCGAGTGGAACGAATTGGCCATCGAGGCCATTTTCAACATGTATTTCGGCCCTGACCACGGGAAATAACCCCTCGTTCCCTTCTCGGCATCTACGGTTTCCTCGATGCCACTCTTTCCTTCACTTCCGCTGCGCCGCATTGCCGATGCCACCCCGGCGAGCCGCGATCGTGTCATCGACGGACTTCGAGCCGTGTCGTTGTCAGTGGTGGTCTTTGGTCACTGCGTCATGGCGGTGGTGCGGTGGCGTCAGGGTGTCCCCCAACTAGGAAATACCCTCGCCGCGCACCGTTCCCTTCAGGCGCTGACCTGGGTTTTGCAAATAATGCCCATCTTCTTCTTCGCGGGTGGTGCGTCGAATGCGATTACCTGGCGCGCCAAGAAATCCGAGGGGTACGGTCCGTGGCTGTGGGGACGGGCGGCCCGCCTACTTCGACCGCTGTGGATTTACCTCGCCATGATGGCCCCGCTGGCGATGGTGGTGGCGCATCTCACACCCCACGAGGTGTCGGCGCCGCTGTTGCTGCTGACGACTCAATTGTTGTGGTTTCTGGGCGCATATCTCATCGTGACCGCTCTCGGACCCGTGCTGTGGTCAGCCCACCAACGGCGACCCGTCGTGACCTTGCTGGCCCTCGTCACGATCGCCGTCGCCGTGGACGTGGGCCGTTTTGGTCTCGGGGGACCGGCGGCTCTCGGACTTATCAACTTCGTCGTGGTGTGGGCGTTTGCCGCTCAACTGGGCGTCTGGTACGTCGAGAATCGCTGGCGCGTGCGGGAGGCTCTTCTCGTTGCTACGGGCGCGCTGGTGGTCAACGTCGTCGTGGTGCGACTCGCCCACTACCCCCTCTCCATGGTGGGTATGCCCGGCGAGAAGGTCTCCAATATGGCACCACCCACGGTGCCACTACTGCTGCACACGCTCGTGGTGTGCAGTCTGGCCATGGCCGCCGCCACCCCACTCGCGCGCGTCTTCTCCCGGCCACGACCATGGCGTTACGCCGTACTTATCAATACCGTCGCCATGACCCTGTACCTCTGGCATCTCCCCATGCTCATCGTGCTCGCGGTCATTGAGCACGCGTGGGGTCTCGGGGGACCCACGATCATGTCGCAGGGCTTTATCGCCGCGGGTTCGCACTACTGGTTCTGGTGGCCCCTGCACTTCGTCGTGTTCATCGCTCTCGTGAGCATCCCGGTGAGAGCATTGTGGGCTCTCGAAAACGCCCCCTTGCCGTGGTGGGACCAACCAACTCGCCTTCAGAGTTTCTCCCCTCGATGGACAAAAGCGGCGATGGGGACGGGAGTCGCGATCTGCGGCATATCCCTCTTGATGTTCTCGGGAACTGGCCTCGGTGGGTTTCCTACTCGCGTCGTTCACTACGCCGGCCTCCCCTTGTCGTCTGGCCTCGCACTCCTCCTCCTGGTGTGCGGCGCGGCCATTGTTCGCGCCGGTGGTGCGCCGCGACGGTAAGTCGCAGAAGGATTTATCGTCCGTCTAAACCTGGCGTTAGTCTCCGCATATGCCTCACATTCTTTTCGTTCACGGCGCCTGGCACCACGGGTCGGGCTTTGATGAGTTACGCGCCGTTCTCGGCGCTCGAGACATCACGTCGTCCACCGTGGAGCTCACCAGCGTCGCTCGCGACGGTGAGCCCATCGGTGATCTGTACCGCGATGCGGCGCTACTGCGCGAAGCCGTGACTGCCCTCGACGGGGACTGTGTGGTCCTCGCGCACTCCTACGGCGGTGTGGTCACGACCCAGGCTCTCGCCGGACTCACGAACGTGTCGCGCATCATTTACCTCACCGCGTTTGTCCTTGACGAGGGTGAGTCACTCTTCGCCGCCTGCGGCTCGATGGATCCGCCGTGGTGGATTCGCAGCGCCGACGGCGAGCGTCTCACGGCGGGAACCCCGACCGACATTTTCTATAACGACTGCGCACCGCAGGTCGCGGCTCGGGCCAGTGCGGCGTTGCGCACTCAGAGCATCGCGTCGTTCATGCAACCCGTCACCGAGGTGGCGTGGCGACACATCCCGTCGACCTACGTACTGTGCACGAACGATCAGGCCATCCCTCTCTTTGCGCAAGAGCAGATGTCCGCTCGTTGTGGTGAGGTACTGAGTATCACGAGCGACCACTCACCCTTCCTCAGCCACGTCGAGGAACTCGGTGAACTCGTCGCCTCCGTCATGACGCGCGCCTAACGGCTACCCCGACAACGCTGGCTAAGGTTTCGCGATGCTGCGCTTACCTCACACCACATTCCTCGTTGACGACTACGACGACGCGATTGACTACTTCACCAACACGTTGGAGTTTTCCCTCGTCGAGGACACGTCTCTCGGGGGCGCCAAGCGGTGGGTCCTCGTCGAAAGTGGTCCCGAGGCGGGTCGACTCCTGTTGGCTCTCCCGGGCAATGAAGAGCAGGCCGCCCACCTCGGCAAGGCGGCCGGTGGTCGCGTGGCCTATTTCCTCTACACCGACGACTTCCATGCGTACCACCAGCGCCTCAGCGATAGAGGTGTCCAGTTCGAAGAAAGTCCTCGTCACGAGGTGTACGGCTGGGTCTGCGTGTTTAAAGATAAATACGGTAATCGGTGGGATCTGATTGAGGACTTAGAGAACCACTCAGGGACTCGGGCCGTTATTTCTCGACACTTTGAGGCTCTCGCTCGTCACGATGCCGAAGGCTTCTTCGCCACGCTCAGCCCCGATGTTCTGTGGTCCACGGGAACGGATGTCATTTCCGGAATCTCAGAAGTTCGAGACCTCTTCGACGCGGGATTCTGGAGCTGGAAGCCGGATATCACGATTACGAGCCTGGTGGTGGACGGCCGCCTCGCGATGGCCGAAGTTCACGAGATTCTGTACGTGGCGGGACAAGCGCTGGAATTTGATGTCGCCATTGCGTTAAGCGTGGATGGCGGATTCATCACGTCAGTCAAGACCTACCGCGAAGGCTCCAACGAGGCCTAAGTCGCCGGTTCTTGATCCCACCCGAGAGAACGCTCCACGTCTGGCAAGTGACGTCGGATTTCTTGGAGCAAGACCAGGGCGTCAGCCAACTGCTCCGGCGAGAACTCGTGAGTTTGGCCCATGATGGCGAAACCTTCAAACGCAAATCGATAGACCTCGAAGATGGCCGCAGTAGTGCGTGGTGACACTTTGGCAAACTTGTCCTGGCGATTAAGCAAGCTTTGGCCGCCAGGAGTCGACCGAGAGGTCATGAACAACTCCGGCGACGCACCATTGAAAAGGCACCATGCCACCAACCGAGAACGCAACATCAGGTCAGAATCGCTCACCACATCGTCGAGTTCATTGGGTAACGCGGTGAGGTTGCGCTGGGCCAGCTCTCGAGCCACGATCGCAAAGAGGCCCGTCATCGAGCCGAAGTAACGCGCAATGGTGGGTGTGTGGACTCCCGCGCGCTCGGCGATTTTGCGTGATGAGACTTCACTGAAGTCACCCTGCCGTAGTAATTCGATAGTTGCTTCCACGATGCGACGCTCCGCTTCATCCCGCGGGATGCGTGGGGCGTAGGTGCGAGTGGGTGTGTTTGCCATACGAATCGCTGCAACTCTAGGTGACTCACCGATAAATAATCAGGTCGTCACTCTCTTGTCACATTTGCTATCGGTGATATAAATAA
>CAISIU010000103.1 GCA_903885505.1 uncultured Actinomycetes bacterium
TCCCGTGCTCGTCATATCCGATTGGAAAATCACGTTGGCGCTCGACACCACAAAGGTCCGGATGGTCGCGATGGCGGGCGACGCGGGCGACGATCCTGCAAGGCGAATCGACGCCATTTGAATGCCCGGGGGCTCAGAGATGGGACCCACCACACTCCCGTACTTCACGTTGGATGCGATGACCGAACCGTTGACATAGAAGTTGATTACCTTGCCGGGAATTCCCTGTACCAGGGTCACCATTCCCGGCGTCGTCATGTCCATGGCATTACTTGGAGAGGGTGATGCCATCACCACGGAGCTCGCTGCGAGGACAAGAGTGGCGATGCCAACAATGCGATAGGGGGACAAACGCACGAATTCTCCTTAGACGGTGATGGACGCATGCTAACCAGCGGACCGATCGCGTCGGCTACCGGTGAGCATGTAAGCCGACAGCACCCCTCGGTGGCTACCCTTTTGCCGTGACGGCACTTTCACTCATTCAACGAGACCGCTATCCCATCGATGGCAGCAATCAGCCGCTGTACGAGGAGATAGTGGCCGCTGCGCGCGCCCAGATCGCGACATACGGCTACGCCGAACTCTCCGGCTTCGTGACCCCCGACGGTGTCGCCGCCCTCGTGGCGGATGCGGAGTCGCTCGCGGAGCGCGCCCACCACTCGCACGGTCCCGGCACGGCGTACCTCGAACTGCCGGCCGACACCTGGCCCGAGGGCCACCCGCGCCTCAAGTGGATGGACTACGGCGTTCGTGCGGTGGGCTACGACATCATTCCCTACGCCTCGCCACTACGGCAGATTTACGAGCTTCCCGAGTTGGACCGCTTCATCTCCGACGTTCTCGGACGCGGCCCCCTCTTTCACTACGCCGATCCCTGTGGCGCGCTCAACTTGGCCGTCATGGGCGAGGGCGACCAGCTGCAATGGCACTTCGATCAGACGGACTTTGTGGTGTCCCTCGCGATTCAAGACGCCGAGATCGGCGGCGACTTTGAAGTCGTCCCGCTGACTCGCTCCGCGACGCAGGAGAATTACGACGAGGTCAACCTCATCTTGAACGGCGATCACTCGCGAATGACGCGCCTCGAGATGACGCCGGGCACCCTGCTCATCTTCGAGGGCCGCTATTCGCTGCACCGTGTCAGCCCCATCAGCGGTGACACTCTTCGCCACGTGGGCTTGCTCGCCTACGACACCAAGCCCGGCACCGTGTCGTCGGAGCTCCTCCGCGCCATTCGCTACGGCCGCACCGACGCTTTCGCGACTCCCCCTACGACATGGCCGGTGGCCTGATGTGGATTGGTGAAGGATTCCTCGGGTCGGGCCCTGAGGCGGCTCACCTGAATACCGTTCTCGGGTCGCGCGACGGCGCGGCGGGCATCGCGTTTGCCACCGGACTCGCCACCCCTCGCGAGGGCCACGCCGGCTTCCTCGTCATTGCGCAGCCCAATCAACCCGTCGTCCCACCCACTCTCTTCGTGAACAAGGCGATGATTGCCCACGAGACCCATGCCCGCCTCACCTGGGGGCCCGCTCAGTTGGGCGTCGCCAGCGGCGTGCTCGATGCCTTAGCGGAGGGCATCATCCCGCTCGCGGACGCGCACGAGTTGGTTCTCATCGCGGCGGTGTGGGTGGACCCCACGGCCGGCGACGAGGACGCCGTGTACGCGAACAATAGAGCCGCGACCACGCTGGCGCTGCGCCGAGGATTCGAGACCAGCGCACCTCTCGACGACTTGATCGCACTTCGTGACATCCCGATTAACGGGTACTACACGCCCCCCACCCTGCGCTAAGGAGCTGTCGGCGACAGATGCTCGCGGCGACCTAACCTTGAGCCATGGCGCACAACGACGTGTCGGCCCCGGTTCGTTACTTGACCGCAACTGCGCTCTTTGACGGACACGATGCCTCCATCAACATGATTAGACGGCTGCTGCA
>CAISIU010000104.1 GCA_903885505.1 uncultured Actinomycetes bacterium
AACGCGCACGCGCACGCCGGTCTTCGCTTTAGCAATGAGTGCTGACTCAATGGCCGAGTCCTCGAGTTCATACATCGAGAGATCGACGCTGTGCTTTGCCGACTGAATCACCGGAATCACCCAGCCGTATCCCGCCGCCGGCTCGATGTGGATGACCGGAGTTGTGGCGAAGGCGCTAGTCATGGGTAGCGAGGCCACTCCCACCATGAGCGCGACGCCGATCAGTAAGGCGGGGGCACGAAATTTCATAGAGGCAACCTACCTAGATGATGAGACAGGATCGCGCTACTCATCGACCCATTGCCAACTCGTCGTCGGCAATAGCCAGCCACTCGTCACGTCGAGCGTGACCACTGAGACCGAGTAGCCATGCGAAGAGGCCGCGTCCATCATCGGAACGTAGGCCGAAACGCCGTGCGTGGATGTCAAGAGCGTGGATGAATCGACGAGGAGGCTCAATGCCGAGGTCCAGCGCACCCACCATGATGTCCGCCACGGCGTCGGGGTCTTCTCGGTCAAATAGGAGGTCTGACACGATGCGGGCAGGTCGAGTGACGGGGAGGCCGGTCAGCCTCATCCACTCATCGCTGCCAATGCTTCGGGTGCGGATCTTGACATCGGGGCGAAAGGGTTGTCGTCGACTTCCCACCGTGAAGTCAAAGCAGTCGGCGGGCAGTGTTCCGAAACCAAAGAGGCTGGCCGCCGCTCGATGAGAGACGATTCCCGACTGCGCATCGCGCTCCCACGCGGGGACATCGGGCTGCAGTTGCAGCCACGCCGCCCGAAGCGCCTCGTGATCGGCCGTGGGCGCACCGACAAATCGATATACCCCGGTGGCGACACGTTCGAGCGACCCTCCGTCGCGGCTCATTCGGTGGATACTGGCCGGACTGACACCCTGGGCCTCCATTTGGCGTCGAGTGACGAGACCCCACTGTTCGTGGGCAAGATTCTGGAGGCGATGGAGTGGAGAAGGTCTCGTCACTACTTAATTATGTATCTTAAATGATAATAAATCAAGTAGTAAAAATTTCAAACTGCAAATTGAGTAGTGATGACCGCGGGAAAACGGCATGACGCGCCTCTAACGCAAAATCCCCCGGACCTGTCGGTCCGGGGGAAATGCGAGAGCCGGTTGGCTACATCATGCCGCCCATGCCACCCATGCCGGCAGCAGCGCCCGCGGCGCCGCCTTCTTCCGGCTTGTCGGCGACGATGGCTTCGGTAGTCAGCAGCAAGGCCGCGATCGAGGCCGCGTTCTGCAGCGCCGAGCGAGTCACCTTGGCCGGGTCAATGATGCCCGCGGCCACGAGGTCGACGAGTTCACCGGTCGCGGCGTTGAGGCCGAACGAACCAGTGGCGTCGGCCACTTCGCGCACCTTGACGGCACCTTCGTATCCCGCGTTCGCGGCGATGTGACGCAGCGGAGACTCGAGAGCCGCCGCGACGATCTTGGCACCCGTGGCCTCGTCACCCGTGAGGGTGGCAACCAACGCGTCCACGTCCTTGCGCGCGCGAACGAGAGCGGTGCCACCACCGGCGACAATGCCCTCTTCCACGGCCGCGCGAGTCGCCGACAGGGCGTCTTCGATGCGGTGCTTCTTTTCCTTGAGCTCGACTTCGGTCGCGGCGCCCACCTTGACGACGGCCACGCCGCCGGCCAGCTTGGCGAGGCGCTCCTGGAGCTTCTCGCGGTCCCAGTCAGAGTCGGTGTTCTCGATCTCGGCCTTGATCTGCGCGACACGGCCCTTGACGTCGTCTTCCGAACCGGCACCATCAACGATGGTGGTCGAGTCCTTGGTGATGACGACGCGACGAGCGCGGCCCAGCAGGTCGATGGTCGCGCTGTCGAGCTTGAGACCAATCTCTTCGCTGATGACGGTGCCACCGGTCAAGATGGCCATGTCCTGCAGCATCGCCTTGCGACGCTCACCGAAGCCCGGGGCCTTAACAGCAACGGCGGTGAGGGTGCCACGAATCTTGTTCACGACCAAGGTCGCGAGGGCTTCGCCGTCGACGTCCTCAGCAATGATGAGCATGGCGCGGCCGGACTGCATGGCCTTCTCGAGAACGGGCACGAGGTCGTGAACGGCCGAGATCTTGTTCGAGGTGAACAAGATGTACGGGTCGTCCAAAACGGCCTCTTGGCGCTCCTGGTCAGTGACGAAGTACGGCGAGAGGTAACCCTTGTCGAACTGCATACCTTCGGTGAGTTCGAGGTCGATACCAAAGGTGTTCGACTCTTCGACGGTCACGGTGCCGTCCTTACCGACCTTGTCGATGGCTTCGGCGATGACTTCACCGATGGCGGCGTCGGCGGCCGAAATGGTCGCGACCTGCGCAATCTGCTTCTTGCCATCAACGGCGGTGGCCTGGTTCTTGATCGACTCGACGGCGGCCTTCACGGCCTTCTCGATGCCGCGCTTGAGGCCAGCGGGGTTCGCCCCGGCGGCCACGTTGCGCAGACCTTCCTTGATGAGCGCCTGAGCGAGCACGGTGGCCGTGGTGGTGCCGTCACCCGCGACGTCGTTGGTCTTCGTCGCGACTTCCTTCACCAACTGGGCACCCATGTTCTCGAAGGGGTCCTCGAGCTCGATCTCGCGAGCGATGGACACACCGTCGTTGGTGATGGTGGGGGCACCGAACTTCTTGCCGATGACCACGTTGCGACCCTTGGGTCCGAGGGTCACCTTGACGGCGTCGGCCAACTTGTCGACACCGGCTTCGAGGCCGCGACGGGCCTCGTCGTCAAACTTGAGAATCTTGGACATGGACGACCTACTTAGTGATGGTCGCGAGCACGTCGCGGCTGGAGAGGATCAGCAGGTCTTCACCGTCAACGGTGATTTCCGTGCCGCCGTACTTCGAGTAGACGACGGTGTCGCCGGTCTTCACCGAGTTCGGGATGATCTCGCCGGTGTTCTCGGCGCGACGGCCGGGGCCCACGGCCAGAACTTCGCCCTGCTGGGGCTTTTCCTTCGCGGTGTCCGGAATCACCAGTCCCGACGCCGTGGTGGCCTCGGCGATGTTCGGACGAACCACAATGCGGTCCTCGAGGGGGTGCAGTTGCATGTTGTCTCCTATTCAGTCGTTAGCAGTCTTCACTGCCGACTGCCAGATTAGCAGGCAAGGTCGGCGAGTGCTAACGCGGTCTGGCAAACTTTCACTATGCAGACCGCCGCTCGCCGGGACCTTCACGTCATCGCGGCGGCCCGAGGAATGTCCTTCCTCGGCGACCAAATCGCCCTGTTGACCTTGATGCTCCGAGTGGCCCAGCACGGCCCGCGCATCATGACGGCTCTCATCACCTTGTGCTCCGCCCTCCCGGCCGTCGTCCTCTCCCCCTACGCCGGTGGATTGGTGGACCGCATTCCGGTCAAGCGCTTCCTCGGCCTGCTCGGCTTCGTGAACGCTCTCGCGGCGGCGGGTTTGGGTCTATGGCACGGTCACGTTGCCACCTTGGTTCTGATTGCGATTTTGGGATCGAGCGCCGCCTTCACGGGCCCCGGTTACTCGGCTCTGGTTCCGAGCTTCGTGGAGCCCGATGATCTTCCGAAGGCCAATGGTATGCTGCAGACCTGGACCGCGTCGGCCTCCATGGCCGGACCCTTCATCGGCGGCATCCTCGTCGCCTCCTTCGGCACCAGCTGGCCCCTCTATATCGACGCCCTCACCTTCGTGGTGTTGGCGGTGGGGACCTTCGCCCTGCACCACGACCGCGTGCCGGCCGACGACGCGCACCTCGCCGAGAAGCGCGACGTGTGGGCTGGGGTCAAACTGCTGTGGGGCGACCCCTTGCTGCGTGCGGTGATCGTCGTCATCATCTTCTTTGTGTTGGCGCTCATGATGGTGAACGTCACCGAAGTGTTCTTCATCACCAAGACCCTGCACGCCTCCACCTTGATGTACGGCATCAGCGGGGGCATCTTCGGCGTGGGCATGTTGACCGGATCGATCATTGGCGGCCAACTGAAGGGCAGCCTCACGCGCCAAGTCCTCTACATCTTTGGTGGCGCCTTCACCATCTCGGCGTGTTTCGTGGTGATTGGCTTTTCGCCCTCACTGGCGTGGATCTTCGCGCCGCTCGCCATCGCCGGCATCGGCAACGGCATTACTGAAGTGGTCTTTCCCACTCTCTTCGTGCTGCGTAGTGACGAGGCCATTCGTGGTCGCGTCTTTGCGGCCGTCGGCGTGATCTTCACCATTGCCAGCATGGTGTCCATTGCCTTTGGTGGTCTCGCCGTGTCCGTTCTGTCACCCCGCGGCGTTTTCCTACTCGGCGGCATTGCGTCGGGCGTGGCGATTCTGGTGCTCGCACCTTTTGCCCTGCGCCACGCGAAAGTGGAACGCTCTTAGAGAACCGTCACCACGGCGGCACGACCGGGAGTGAGAGTTGCAAGACGTCAAGGTATTCACCGGGTTCGACTCTCGTTGACCGATAGGCCTGCCTCAACCTTGCGTCGTCGTCTCGGTCGAGATACCGCCGTAGAGCGTTGGCGATGAGCGTGGACCGGTCGACGGCAAGTCGCGTCGCGAGCGCATCAACTTGCGCGAGGAGATCGTCGGCGATTTCGAGGGAAACGAATCCGGAATCCACGACCACATCTTTATCAATACCCTCGAGAGACGCGTCGGAAGCGCCGCGATCGTGCCCGCGATGCGGTCTCACCCCTGCTCTACGCTGTGGCTATGTACCGCGAGCCCACTGTGTCGGACATTGCCCGCGCCGTTTCGACCTGCGTGATTGACAATGACCAGCCGATGGCTATTCGTTTGATGTTTCGAATTGTCGAGCGCTATGACAAGTGTGATGAGGCCACTCGCGCCGAGATGATTCGCGAGTGCCCCCCGCCTACTGGTGACCGCCGATATGACGCCATGTTGGCCGCGGTGGTCGAGTATTGCTGCGCCGTGCGTTTCATCCTCGCTCCGGCATGGGTGCAGCGGCCCGAATTCTTCCTCGACACTTTCTGGTTTCCCGCCGGATTGCCCGGCTTGGAAGCGGACGCATTTGTGAATTCACCGATTTCATTCTCTCGGCGCGCCATTTTCATCAACAGCGGATCGCTGACCTACGCCTAAGCATGGGGCGCCGGTCACGCCACTAGGGCTGACGACGCTCCCGACGCCACAGCTCGCCGTCTCGTTCGTACACCACGCGGTCGTGCAGTCGGTCATCTCGTTGTTGCCAGAACTCGATGACCTGCGGCGTGAGTAGGTAACCGCCCCAATAACCGGGCCGTTCCAGAGGCACGTTGGCATATTGCGCATCAAATTGGTCAAAGCGCGCCATGAGTTCGTCGCGCGAGGCAATTGCTTGGCTCTGCTGACTCGCTAGGGCGCCCAATTGGTGGCCGCGGTGACGAGAGGCGAAGTATGCGTCGGATTGCTCGGCCGAGGCCTTCACCACCGGCCCCTCAATTCGGATCTGACGACCGAGTGGTTCGCACCACCAGAGCAGGGCGGCGTAGGGGTTTTCGGCGAGGTCGCGGCCCTTACGTGAGTCGTAGTTCGTATACCACCCAAAGGTGCCTTCACCCACGTGACGAAGCAGCACCATGCGCGAACTCACTCGTCCATTTCCCGAGGCCGTCGATAAGGAGACGGCTTGAGGTTCGGGAAGTAGCGGTGAGCCCTCCGCATACCACGTCGCGAATTGCACGAAGGGGTCCGGGTGGCTATCGGCGACGTCGAAGGGTTGCCAGCGACTCACGACGCCAACTCCTCGAGGGGCCAACTGGGCCGCGGCGCGAGGGCCAAAGAACTCGGCCCGTCGTGACGAAGTCGGTGCCACCCCGCCGCGGCGATCATCGCGGCGTTGTCGGTGCACATGGAGCGGGCCGGCAGGTGACAGGTCACGCCCGCGGCGGCGGCGGCCTCGGCCATGGCTGAGCGCAGCTGCGAGTTCGCCGCCACGCCACCACCGAGAGCCACGCCGCCGTAGTTGGTCGCGGAGAGGGCGCGCTTCACCTTGCGCATGATCTGTTCGGTAAGGGCACGCTGGAACGAGGCGGCGATGTCGGCATCGGACAATTCGGGGTGCTTCTGCGCGCCTCGCACCACGGCGGTCTTGAGACCCGAAAACGAGAGGTCGTAGTTGTCGCCGGGCATTGAGATAGGAAGAGGGAGAGACTTCGGGTCGCCGGACTCGGCCAAGCGATCAATGACGGGTCCGCCCGGATAACCGAGATCCAACCAGCGCGCCACCTTGTCGAAGGCTTCTCCGGCGGCGTCATCAATGGTGCCGCCGAGAACGTGAAAGACCCCCGGTGACTCGTGGTGCACGAGGAGGCTGTGACCGCCGGAGACCAAGACGGTGAGCAGCGGCCAGGTGAGGTCGGGCGCTTCGAGCAAGGGCGCGAAGAGGTGACCTTCGAGGTGATTCACCCCAACGAGGGGGACATCAAAAGCGGCGGCGTAAGCCTTGGCGGCCGACAGTCCGACGAGGAGGGAACCCACCAGGCCGGGGCCCTGGGTCACGGCAATCGCGTCAATGGCGGGCGCGGTGGTGGAGAGGCCCGCATCGCGTAGCGCCCGCTCGACGACGCCGGGCAACGTCCGCAGGTGGGCGCGGCCGGCGAGTTCCGGCACCACTCCCCCGAAACTCGAGTGTTCGGCCAGGGACGATTCAATGACCGAGGAATGGATGGTGAAGTTCTCATCCACGACGGCGGCGGCGCTGTCGTCGCAACTCGTTTCAATTCCGAGAATCAGGCCCATGCGAAAAGAGTAGGCCCTAACGGGCGGCGACCGGCAGGTCGGCCCACAAGATGAGGGCGTCTTCGCCCGTCTTCTCGTAGTAGTTGCGACGCACCCCCACGGGTGCGAATCCAAACTGTCGATACAGAGCCTGAGCCGGGAGATTGGACGCGGCCACTTCCAAGGTGGCGCGCTGCGCTCCGCGAAGGTGCGCGGCGGCAAGACCCTCACTCAGAAGCGCCCGGCCGATACCGCGACGTTCGGTGCCGGGCACCACCCCAATGGTGTTTACGTGTACTTCGTCCACCACGAACATGAGGCCGAGATAACCCACGAGCTTCTTGCCTTCGGTGGCCACGGTGTAGCGGCGCGTCGCGATGTTGGTGATCTCGTCTTTGAGCATGGACTTGGTCCAGGGCTCGGGGAACTGGGCGAGTTCGATGTCGTAGATATCGGCGAGGTCGCGAAGAGTCGCGGGACGAATCTCGTAGGTCACGAGTTCGCCCGGGTGC
>CAISIU010000105.1 GCA_903885505.1 uncultured Actinomycetes bacterium
AATGCCGTCATCGACTTTCGCGTCGGATTGGCACCGCGACACGCCGACGCGCTCGCGGCCCTGGCGGTGTCGGTAGCGAACCCGTCTTCTCCGAACTATCACCACTTCTTGACGCCGCAGCAATTCCGCGCGACCTACGCACCGACCGCATCCACCGTTCGTGCGGTGGCGGACTACTTCCGCAGTCAAGGCCTCACGGTCTCGCGCACGGTCAGCGACGGACTCGTCCTGCGCGTGACGGGCACCTTGGATCACACCGCCAACGCTCTGCGCACTCGTTTTGATGCGGTGCGCAGCGTCAAGGGCGTTCTCGGCGTGGCCAATGCCACCTCGGTGTCCTTGCCGCGTGCGATTGCGGCCAGCGTCTCGGGCATCACCGGCCTCGACACCGCGGCTCGCGCCTTCTCGCAGATCTCACACCCGCACACCGCCGTGAGCGCCCCGACGTCATGCCCCACGGCCGACACCGCCGAAGCCACCCGCCAGACCCACGGTCTCGCGCCTACACCGGCTGACCAGGCGGCGGTCTATGGCCTGAACGCGCAGTATGCGGCGGGCTACTCCGGCGCCGGTCGCAGCATCGGCATGTTGGAGTTCGCCGGTTACAACGAATCGGATGTCAACTTCTACTTCTCCTGCTACGGACTAAGCACCACGGTGACGACCGTCAACATCGACGGCGGCCCCGATGCGAGCACCTTGACCAATGGCGAGTCGATGGAGAGCGATCTCGACATCGAGGAAGCTGCCGTGTTGGCTCCCGGATCAAACATCATCAACTACCAGTCCGCCAATACGCTGAACGCCTTCATTGACGTCTTCGCCAAGGTGGCGCAAGACGACGCGGTGTCCTCACTCTCCGTCTCCTGGGGCATCTGTGAGAACTCGGCCAACTCGGCCTCCTACCAGCCGGTATTGCAGCAGCTCGCCGCGGAAGGCATTCCGGTCATGGTGGCCGCGGGTGACTCCGGCTCCGAGCAGTGTGCGTACAACGCGGCTCCCGGTGGTCACGCGGACTACTCCTTAACGGTGGATGACCCCGCGAACTCGCCTTGGGTCACGGCCATTGGCGGCCTCAAGCTCAACTCCTTCACTCCCGGTGACGCCACGGTGTGGAACAGCATCTGTGGTGGTGGGGTTCCCTGCGGTGGTGGCGGTGGCATGTCGTCGCTCTACGAGCACCCCGCATGGCAAACCGGTGATGGCGTTGACACCTCGCTGGCGGGCCGTCAACTCCCCGACATCTCCGTCATGGGTGACCCGCGAACCGGATTCATGGTCTATTACAACGGCCGATTCGGATCAGTAGGTGGCACCTCCATTGGCGCCCCCATCGTGGCGGCCATGGTCTCGGTGGCCGCAGAAGCCTGTGGCGTGTCGGGAGTGGGATTCATGAATCCGCGCCTCTACCAAATGGGTCAAGACGGCACCGGCATCATTGACATCACCACCGGATCAAATGACATGTACGGCACCGGTGGCTACAGCGCCACCACGGGTTACGACATGGCTAGTGGACTCGGCACCCCCGACGCATCCACCTTCCTGCCCGCACTGTGTGGCGCCAGCGGTTCCAGCTCGGCCACCCCGAATACTGCGGGTGAGACGAGTAACTGGTCGGTGACCGTTCCAACGGGCACCCATGCGATTTCGACGGGTACGCACCTCAGCGTCAAGTTGCTGAACAGCTCGACGGCTCTCTTGCCGACGAGCACGTCGGCCTACAGCATTAATGGTGTGTCCGCGGTGGCCAGCGTGTCGAATGGCATCGTCACCCTCACTACCTCGGCTGACATCGCCGCCAATTCAACGATTGCCCTCGGCATCACCGGTGCACAGAACGCGGCCACCGCGGGCGCCGTCATTGTGGAAGTAAGCGACCCCTCCGGCTATCTGCAGGTGGGTCAGATTCTGACGGCCGCACCGCATATCACGTCCGTACTCAACGATGCCCCCAGCAAGATTTCCCTGGGGGCGGAGTCCACCATCACCTTGACGGCCCTTGACGGGACGACCCCCGTTCGCGGGCAGAACATCTTGGCGTCGACGACGGCCTCCAACCTGGTGGTCATCGACGCGTCTAAGTCCACTGACGCCGCGGGCCACGCCATCTTGCACGTCGCAGGTTCAGGCCTGGGACGTGGCAACGTCACGGTGATTGTCGGTCCCACCACCGTGAGCGTGTCACTAAATGTGACCAACGGCGCCGGATCGTCGACTGCCAAGTTCGTGGTCGCCAAGGGCGACAGCGTGCTGACCACGGGTCGACCCGCATCGTCCACGAATTGCGGTGTCGTGGCTCTCACCAAGAAGGGCCACCTCGCGAGTACCCTCACGGCCGTGGCCGCCGCGTTCAACGCCATTCCCGGCGTGGCTTCAAGTCCCTCGGTCATCGGCGGCCCTAACGGTGCCTGTGTAGCGGTCTACGTTTCGTCGACGGGAGCACTCATCACGGCCATTCGCGCGTCGGGCTCGAACAATGCAAGCCTCGCCACTCTGGTGCCTTCAGGCGTCGCGAAGGTGGCTCCGGGTATCGCGCTGGCGGGAAGTTCTCTGCTCATCGATTGGGTGTCCACCTCGGGCCACCTCAACGTGACGTCGACCTCCAGCCAGCCAGCTACGACCACGGATCTCACCACGGCCACCGCTACCAGCAACCTGAGCATCACTGGTCGCAATCTGCAGGGCAGTGTGGCGATCTCGGGTTCGGCGACTGTTATCTCCATCATCAATGGCAAGACGGCCTGGGCATTTAGCTCCACGGGTTCCGACTGGACGGCGACCGACTTGTCAACCAATGCGGGTTACACCAACAGCGGCAAGGCCGCACTCACCGGAAACGCCGCGGTGGTCAGCACGAACGCCGCGGGTGGTATTCACGATTTCATCATCGCGACCCACGCGACGAACGGCCACATCGTGATTTTCAACCCGTCGCCCGACCAAGCGAACTACTGGTTTGTCAATGACGTCACCAGCAACATCAGCACCCTGACGACCACCGCCGACATCGCGCTGTTCGACAATGGCGTGCCGACCGCAGCCGTGATCACCAAGTCGGGTGTTTCGCTACTAGCTCTCCCCTCTCCCTTCCCCGCACCGTGGATTGCCATTCCGGTGAAGGTCAGTGGAGCGAAGGCGACCTTCGCGAGCGCCACTCAGGCGGGAGTATTGACGTCGGCGGGCGCGGTTCTTCTGCACCTGTAGGCAGTTTTAAAAAACGGGGCCGCTCGACAGAGCGGCCCCGTTTTTCTTTGACTTTACCAATGCGACCTCGACGAAGAGGGAGTTCAAAAGGCTTACGATTCGGTAAGCGATAACCAGCGATCTTCCGCCTCGGCAATTTGCTGCCGAAGAGCCTGAAAATCTTTGTTAAGCCGACCGGCCTCGACATAGTCCTCGGTCGACGCAATCTTTTCCGACAACTTCGATGCTTGTCGCTCAAGGCGAGCAATGTCCTTTTCGACCTCGCGTAACAACTTGGCATTCGAGGGGCCATTTGCTGGTAATTGCCCTCCCCCGCTCGCGTCATCGATGGGACTATCGATAACCCCCGCCGATCGGGCAATCCACGCATCAATGCCACCTTGGACGTCGGTCACTGCTCCATTGGGGCGCACCTCAAGCAGACGCTCCGTCGTCATGCTCAAAAAGGCGCGGTCGTGCGACACCACAATCAAAGTGCCCGGCCATTCTGCGAGGAAGCTCTCGATGAGACGAATGGTTTCGAGGTCCAAGTCGTTGGTGGGCTCGTCCAAGATGAGGACATTGGGGCGAAGCGACAAAGCGAGGAGAAGCTGGAGGCGACGACGCTCGCCACCGGAGAGTTCACGGGCTTTTGTCTTGGGCAAGCTGCCGGTAAACCAGAAACGCTTCATCAGCGCCACGTCGGCTGGACTGCCGGGAATACCGCGCGGACCCGCGACTAATTCTTGGACGGTCTTGGAGTCATCGAAGTTTCCGCCCTGTTGATCGAAGTACGCCAAGACCACCGTGGGGCCATGCTTGAGCGTGCCCTGCGTCGGTTCGAACTCCTTCGATAACAGACCAATCAAGGTGGACTTTCCCGCACCGTTGGGACCCACGACACCGATGCGGTCTCCGGGGCCCAATTCCAAGGTGACGTCAGCGATGATGGGTCGCGAGCCCTCGTAGGCGAAATGCAGGTTGTGCGCCTTCATCACCGTGTTGCCGAGGCGCGGCATATCGGCGCTGAGGTCGAGCTCACCATCGCGAGCGGCGGCTTCTTTCTTCGTGTTGAGCAGGCGCTCGGCGGCGTCGATACGCGCCTGGGGCTTTGTGGTGCGCGCCTTCACGCCGCGGCGCAGCCAGGCCAACTCACGACGCGCCAAATTTTTGCGTACGGTCTCGGCATTTTCGGCACGCTCTTCACGCTCCGCTTGCGCCTCGAGCAGTTTGGAATAACCCCCCGCGTGCACATACGTGTGGCCCCGGTCGATTTCCAGCATGCGCGTCGTCACTTGGTCGAGCAAGAAGCGGTCGTGGCTCACAAGAACGACCGCGCCACGGAAGTTCTTGATTTGCTGCTCTAGCCACTCGATGGCGCCGAGATCGAGGTGGTTGGTGGGCTCGTCCAAGATCAGCACATCAAACGCCTGTGCGAAGACTCGCGCCAACGCCACTCGCTTGAGTTGGCCACCCGAGAGTGCCGAGATGTGTGTTTCGGCGGCGGCCAACATGCCCAGTCGATCAAGGGCGGCGTCGATTTCCCAGCCCGATCCGAGCGCATCGCGAACGGTTCCCTCGGGCAGCTGCGGAATTTGTTCGAGGAAGCCCACCGAAACGCCGCGGCCGGGCCGGATACTGCCGCCATCGGCCTGCAGGGTGCCCGCCAGAATCTTGAGCAGGGTGGACTTGCCCGCGCCGTTAATGCCGACGACGCCGATGCGGTCGCCATCGGAAATAGTGATGGACAAATCACGAATCAAGGTGCGATCGGTGCCCTCAAAGGTGATGTGTTGAAGGTCTAAGAGAATCGCCACGAGAGTCTCAGGCTACTAACTGCGTGGCGCAGTGCCACGACCGGTCACACCGAGAGCGACTCGATGGGAATCCACGCCCGCATCGCCAATCCCCGCCGTCTTACAATCAACGCGTGCGTGAACCCAAGGTGCTCCTGTTCTATTTTTTCACGCCCCTGGCTGACCCCGAGGCCATCCATCAATGGCAGCGAGTGCTTTGCGAGAGCCTGCGACTTCGCGGTCGCATCATCATTTCGCCCCACGGCATCAACGGCACCGTGGGCGGACCGATGGCGGATGTCAAGAAATACCTCAAGGCCACGAAGCGCTATGCGCCCTTTAAGAACATTGACGTCAAATGGTCAGATGGCCGCGGGGATGACTTTCCTCGCCTCAGCGTCAAAGTTCGACCCGAACTAGTGGCCTTCGGCGTTCCCGAGGAGATCTCGGTGAATAGCGAGGGCATCGTGAACGGCGGTATCCACCTCACCCCGCACGAGGTGGACCAGCTCGTCGCCGAGCGGGGATCTGACGTGGTCTTCTTCGACGGCCGCAATGCATTTGAAGCGGCCATTGGTCGCTTTCGCGACGCCGTGATTCCCGACGTGAAGACCACCCACGACTTCATCCAGGAAATTGAGAGTGGCAAGTACGACGACCTCAAGAGTCGGCCCATCGTCACCTATTGC
>CAISIU010000106.1 GCA_903885505.1 uncultured Actinomycetes bacterium
AACAAGACGCCGAAGAGGTCGCAGCTCGCCGCCTGCCAACCCTGGTGGGAAGAGCAGTTCGCCACGTTGGCGGCTCCCTTGGTGCTCGCCGTCGGGGTGACCAGCAGTTCGGCCCTCCTCGGAGAGAAGGTCCAAGTGAGCGAGGTGCACGGCGTGGCTCGCTCATGGCGTGGCCGCACCCTCATCCCGACTTATCACCCCGCGGCCGCTCTTCGTGGCGGTCCGGCGATGGTCGAGGTGCTGCGATCGGACATTCGTGCGGCGGTGAGTTACCTATGACGACGCGCGTCACCCACGAGGTCGAAGAGACCCGTCAGGCCGGCGCCGACTTCGCGGCGCTGCTGCGGCCCGGTGACGTCGTGATTTTGCGCGGTGACCTCGGCGCCGGCAAGACCGCCTTTACCCAGGGCGTGGCGCGGGGCCTCGGCTGCATGCAGCGGGTCACCAGTCCCACCTTCACCCTCTGTCAGGTCTACGAACTACCGAATTCCGCCATTGACGCCTTGCTGCACATTGACCTGTATCGCATCGGCCACGCGTCAGAGCTCAGCGACCTCGGGGTGGATGAGGCCCTCGACCGTGGCGGCGTCGCCATTGTCGAATGGGGCGACCTCGCCCCCACCGGCTTTGGCGAACCCGCGTGGTCAGTCACTCTTCTAAGTGGTGAGGAGGATGATCGAGAGATCACCCTGGAACCCCGAGACAGCGCGCGGCTCGCCGCCGCGCAGAAATGGGCCCAGTCGTGAACATCCTCGCCATCGAAACCGTCACCATGAGTTGCGCGGTGGGTCTGTCGATAAACGGAAAGCACTCAATTCGCATTCTCGATACTGACCGTCACCACACCGAAGCGTTGATGCCCGGCATCGTGGAACTACTCGCCGATCACGGCCTCGCACTGCGTGAGCTTGATCGCATCGTGGTTGACCAGGGACCCGGGCAATTCACCGGCATGCGTGTCGGCCTCGCCACCGCGGAGGCCCTGTCGCACGCGGTGGGGGCGCCGCTGGTGGGAGTCACCAGCACGGAACTGCACGCGCAGCAACTGTGGTCCGAGGGACACCGTGGCGCCGCCCTCGCCATTATCGATGCTCGCCGCAGTGAACTCTTCGTCGAAGTCTTCGACCTCGGTGACGAGGGGGTCACTTCAACGTCCGGCCCCGAGGTGCGCACCGCTCGCGACGTGTTGATCGAGTGGGGAACCAACGGCATCCCCGCGGTGATTACCGGTGACGGCGTCACCGCCGAATTCACCACCTTGTCGGCGGTGCCCAACTTCACCGTGGTGGCCCACGACGTGCCCTCACTGGGGGCGGCCCTGCGGCTCGGCGAGACGAGGGAGCCCGGTCCGGTGTCAGCCCTTTACTTACGTGACGCCGATGCGGTGGCTAACTTCACCGTGCGCACCCGGGCGAACTCGTGACCTACGAGATTCGTCCCGCGACTCTTCGCGACCTCGCCGATATCTACGACATCGAACTCGCCCAGTTCCCCGAGCCCTGGACCAAGTCCATGCTCAAAGACGAGATCACCAACATCGCGAC
>CAISIU010000107.1 GCA_903885505.1 uncultured Actinomycetes bacterium
ATTCGTGGCTCGCACGCACCACACGATGCTCGAGTTTGCCGCCGACGACGAGGTGAGAACGGGCGACCCCGACCCAAAGGAGAAGTTACCCACGGCGGCAATTGCCGTCGTCGCGACTCGCGTGAACGTCAGTGATCCCGACGCCGAGACTCCCCGTTGAAAAACGTCCAGATGTCCCTCGCGAAGCGAATACATGGGTGCGTATCCACCGATGACGGTGACGTAGACGAGGCCACCATTGCCGGTCCACACCGCGGGACGCGACCACGCACCACCAGACGCGGTGGCGGTCGCGATAACCGCGTCGCTCCCCTTTGGGCCCGTCGCGAAGCCACCGAGCTGATCCATGTTGAGGGCGTAAAGAGTCCCCGCTTTGCCGATTTGTAGCAACACGTGTGGGGTGGCCGAGGTCGCGAGGGAGTGCGGGAGAGCGACGGGACCACCGGAGGCAAGGTCCAGATCCTTGCCGTCGAGTGCGGCGGCATTGGTGGGCGTAAACCAATCGGTGACCGTGGGCGTCGAGCGCGAGGTGGTGAACTTCACCACCGCCTCGCCGTAGTTCTGCTGCACCTGCGAACCCGGCGTGGAGTCGCGGTAGGGGTCGGAGTCGGCGAAGAGGTTGCCGGTGGCGTAGTACAGGTTGCCTGAGTCGTCGACCACTGGAGCACCACCGGACTGCCAGATACCGCCGCCATTCATGCCGTGGGTGGTGGCGGCCCACATGGTGCTCACGGCGGGAGCGGTGGTGTCGACCCCCACAATCCATCCGGCGTAGGTGCCGGTGGGCGGGATGTAGTCACACTGTGCCGAAAAACCTGCATAGACCACACCGTTCACTAGAACGAGACCGGTGCGCTGTGATTCGTAGCCCCCCTGAAAACTGGTGGAGGGGTCGTTGCTCGCGCTGCCGCTGATGGCGACGCCGTCACTCGTCCATCCCGGCGCAATCGAACCGTCTGCCACTGAGAGGGCGACGAGGAAGTACGACGCGGCACCGTTCGGACCGGAGGCACGAGCCACCATGACGTAAGCGATACCGGTGGCACGATCAACCACGGGTGTGGAGGTCACGCCAATCTCGGGACCAATATCACCGCAGACTTCTTGACCATCCGACGCCGGAAGTGCCGGAGTTCCCAGTCGACGCGACCAGTCAATTTGACCCGTCGACGCGTTGATGCCGTAGGCCATGTCGTCTTCCGTCACGATCAGAACTTCGTTGCCCACGACTAATGGCTGGGCGTAAATCTTGCCCACGAGCGCCGTGTCAAATAGCTCCCCGAATGATCCCGACGTCAGCGCTGCCGCAGTGAGTGCACTCTGGCCAACGTAGCTCGACGTGTTGTTGTTATCGACCCCGACGCCGCCGACGCTGGCCGAGCTCAGTGGCGTCGACGCGAGGGCAACAGAACTAAAAAGACAAAGGGCCACCATTGCTTGGGGGAATCTCATCGCTGCGAGATTACTGAGCGTCTGGATATTTCGAACTACGGGGCAGCGAGAGGGGTTAACGCACTCGCTGCAGCGGATACACCGTGACGTCCACGGGTTGACCCACTAGGACGTGCGGCTCGCCCGATACCGACACTCCCGCGGCCGCCACGGTCTCGTTCACGAGATGGGTGAGCGTGGCGGGTGCCACCGACCACGGCTGGTGATGAAGCTCTCCGCGATAGAGCTTCCCGCGACGCAGGGTGAAGAGGCGGTATCGCTCCACGAGAAATGTCTCTAAGCCCTCACGTGCGGGCCGCCACGAATGGTCGTCAAAGGTCACGGCAACTTCCGCTCGGGCATCATCGCGCCGGCGCCGTGACACCCAGCGCCGTGACGTGCTGGTTTCCTCCAGATGAGTGCGGGCCAGGCGATAGGGAAGGCCGAAGGCGCCATTGGCGGTCGCCACCGCTAACCAGTCGTCGCTGTCCAGGGTGCAAAACCACACCCCGCTAGTGCCATCGGGACCAGTGACGTAGGTGCGGACATTCACTTCACCGAAGTTGTTCACCCGAAGAAGTCGAGTGAGAAAACCCAGTCCCGGCACTCGAAGGTTCTGCATGGAAAAGGGGATCAGTCCCACCCAGGCCTTCCCCTCGAAGAGATCGGGGGTGAGGCCGTCGGGCAAGAAGGCCGAGACCTGTTCGGGCTCTACCGGCCAATGGCACCACACGATGTGGTTCCAGGTCTGGCGCATGAGGGGGAGTCGAGA
>CAISIU010000108.1 GCA_903885505.1 uncultured Actinomycetes bacterium
CACGTCCCACAAAGTGGGTGCTTCGGTGGAATACACCTCGCCACGTTGCGTCATCTCTAAGAAGGCGCGCTGACTGATGGCCTGGGCGTTACGAGAAATGGTGGTGTATTCGTAGCGCCAGTCAATAGACAGGCCGAGGCGCATGAAGAGTTCCTTGAAGGCTTCTTCGTCAATGGCGGTGAGGCGGTGGCAGAGCTCCACGAAGTTCTTGCGCCCAATGGTCACCTTTTTCTTCGGGTCCGGCGTCGCCGGCGGCTCAAAGTTCGGGTCATAGGGATACGAGGGGTCGCAGCGCACACCGAAGTAGTTCTCGACACGGCGCTCGGTGGGCAGGCCATTGTCGTCCCAGCCCATGGGATAAAAGACCTGTTCGCCGCGCATGCGGTGGTAGCGGGCCAGGGTGTCGGTCTGGGTGTAACTAAAGACGTGACCGATGTGCAGTGATCCCGAGACCGTCGGCGGGGGAGTGTCGATGGAAAAGACGTGATCGCGCGTCGCGGTCTCGTCGAAGCGGTAGGTATCGGCCGCGGCCCAGCGCTCCATCCACGTCTTTTCGACACCCTCCAAGCTGGGAGAGTCGGGAACGGAGAATCGAGTGGGAGCAGCGTCCATAGGTCATTTATCCTAGAACCGTGCTACGCCTCTACGACTCGTTGACCCATGATGTGCGCGAGTTGGAACTTCGCGACCAGAACCGGGTCTCGATGTACACCTGTGGCCCCACGGTGTACGACCTGCCGCACCTTGGTCACGGCCGCTACACCTTGGTGTGGGACGCGGTTCGCCGCTGGCTCACCTACAACGGCCTCGAGGTCGATTTCGTCTCCAATATCACCGACATTGACGACAACATCATCAATCGCGCCGCCCGCGAGGGTAAGACCGAGGCCGAGGTCGCGGCCGAGTACGAGCAGCACTGGTGGGACGCCATGGACGCCATTGGGGTCGCACGTCCGACACACATCCCCCACGCCACCCAGTACGTGGCCGAGATGGTCGAGCTCATTGACAAACTGATCGCCGATGACGTGGCCTATCGCACCAGTGACGGGGTCTACCTCGACGTCAGCAAAGTGGAGGGCTACGGCGGCCTCGCGGGTCAGTCCCTCGAGAGCCTGCAGGTGGGAGCGCGTATCGAGGCCAATCTCGAAAAGCGTTCGCCTTTTGACTTTGCCCTGTGGAAGGCCGCGAAGCCCGGTGACCCGACGTGGCCGGCGCCTTTTGGCGACGGCCGCCCGGGGTGGCATACCGAATGTGTCGTGATGTCGCTCGGACTGCTCGGCCCCGACTTTGACCTTCACGTCGGTGGCCAAGACCTTCGCTTCCCGCATCACGAAAACGAACGCGCCCAGGCCATTGCCGCCCACACGCCCTTCGCTCGTCGCTGGGCGCACTCGGGGTGGGTCATGGTGGGCGAGGAGAAGATGAGCAAGTCGCTCGGCAACTTCACCTCGCTGACCGACATGATCGCCAAGACCGACGCCCGCGCGTACCGACTCTTGGTACTGCGTTCGCACTACCGCTCACCCATCGAAGTGTCCGCGGCCACCATCGATGATGCCGAGCGCGGCCTCGCCCGACTCGACTCGCTGGCTCGCCGCTTCGACGTGCCGACCACCTGGAGTGACTTTGCGCGCCGACCCGACGGCTTGTCGCCACGTGCTCTCGAGCTGGATGCGGCGGTGACACTGCTACTGGACGACGACTTCAATACGCCGCAGGCCCTCGCCCTGATCTTCGAGGCCGTCAGCGAAGCCAACGCGACCGCCGATCGCGGGGAGCAATCTGACGCCGAATCGTTGGCTCTGGCCTGCACCTACCTGCTGGCGGGAATGGGGCTAAATCTGCGACGCGCGGAAAGCACTATTGACGAAGAATCTCAGTCATTGGCCCGCGAAAGAGACGCTGCGCGTGCCGCAAAGGACTTCGCCCGCTCCGACGCATTGCGTGACGAATTGGTGAACAAGGGTTGGATCGTCGAGGACACAGCGGCGGGTACCTCGCTGCGACGCGCACTCTGACCGGCGGGGGTACCCCCGAGGGGCTAGTGTGACGAACGAGGTGCAGTGTTGCGGTTCTGTGTCTCGCAGGTACGTTTGTATCAGAACAACAGCCGCGAGGAGAATTCAGAACAATGGCAATCGGCACCGTAAAGTGGTTCAACGACGAGAAGGGCTTCGGCTTCATCGCCTGCGATGGCCAGGCGGACGTTTTCGTTCACTTCAGTGAAATTCAGGCAGACGGACGTCGCACCCTTCTTGAGGGTCAGCGCGTCGAGTTCGACATCGCCGCTGGCGAGCGTGGACCGCTCGCTAAGGGCGTTCGTATCGTCGGCTAAATCACCTGTCGAGCGAATCGCTCGATGAGTAATTTCGAAAGAATCGCGGTGGGGAAACCCACCGCGATTCTGCTTTTGGCCGAGATGTCGTGCGAGCGCCGACTTTTTTCCCGCCGACCACCCGAGTTGATCAGATATCGAAAATGAAACGTAAGGCAGAGCTGATGCTTCTCATGTCGGTGATGGGGACGAATCCACGTTTGGCGACCAGCCGACTCGTTGACACCATGCGAACTTGATCGCAACGAGCAAACGACTCGTGGTCCAGTCCGGCAGTCTCGGCTCCAATCGGAATATGACTGCGCAATGCGTAGGAGGTACTGGTCACCGGAACGACCCCGACTAAGCGACCCGGGCTGTTGTTGATGAGGTCCGACGTCACAACGACCGCCGGGCGACGCTTATTGGCTTCGTGCCCGACGGCATCTCCCAGGTCGACGTCGTACACCTCACCTCTATAAATCACGACAGTCGATCCCATATCTGTTGCTCATCCGCGAGTGCACGTCGTTGCTTGGGGCTCAGGGCTTGGTAGTCGGCGTGAAGGCCGTTCAAGAAGTCCTGTCTCTCCTGCGAGTCAATGGCCATCGTCAACGTATCGATAAGAGACGTGCCGTGTCGTTCGGCGAGCGCCGCAAGTCGTTGAGAGTCGGCAACGCGTAAGCGCACGGTGGTGGTGTCTGATTTGGTCACAGCAAATTGTAGACAATTTGTAGACAAAAGTAAAGAGCTCAGCGTTCTCGCCCGTCACCGTTGATGGAGGTGGCAACAATTCATTACCGCCGAGTAACTTGGCGAAGTCACTTTCGTGCCGGTCTTAGGAGGACCTCTTACATGTCTGACTTTTCTACTCAGCTCAACGAAGATCAGAAGACCCTGAAGGACTTCGTTCACAAGTTCGCTACGGACATCGTGCGTCCCGTCGCCTCTGAATGGGACGAGCGCGAAGAGACGCCGTGGCCGGTGATCGAAGAAGCCGCCAAGTGGGGCATTTACTCCGCCGACTTCATCTTCAACTCGTTCTCTGACAAGACCGGTCTGTCGATGCCTATCGCTCTCGAAGAGATGTGCTGGGGCGACGCCGGCATTGCGATGGCCATCTTCGGCACCTCACTCGCCGTCGCGGGCATCGCGGCCAACGGTACGCCCGAGCAGGCGATGGAGTGGATCCCGCAGTGCTACGGCACCCCCGGTGACCTCAAGCTCGCGGCCTTCGGTGTGTCTGAGCCCGACGCTGGTTCTGACGTGTCGTCGCTGCGCACTCGCGCCGTTTACGACGCCGCCACTGACGAGTGGGTGCTGAACGGCACCAAGACGTGGATTACCAACGGCGGTATCGCCAACATTCACGTCATCGTCGCGGCCGTTGACCCCGAGCTGGGCTCGCGCGGTCACGCCTCATTCGTTATCCCTGAGGGTACGAAGGGCATCTCGATGGGCCAGAAGTTCAAGAAGATGGGTATTCGCGCCAGCCACACGGCCGAGGTCATCTTGGACGACTGCCGCATCCCGGGTAGCTGCTTGCTCGGTGGCAAGGAGAAGCTCGACGAGAAGCTCGCTCGCGTGCGCGAGGGCAAGAAGGCTCAGTCGAACGCCGCCATGGCGACCTTCGAAGCCACCCGCCCCGCGGTGGGAGCGCAGGCCCTCGGTATCGCTCGTGCGGCCTACGAATACTCGCTGGCCTACGCCAAGGAGCGCAAGCAGTTCGGTCGCGCCATCATCGAGAACCAGTCCATCGCGTTCAAGTTGGCGTGGATGAAGACGCAGATTGACGCGTCGCGCCTCTTGGTGTGGCGTGCGGCCAATATGGCGGCCACCGGCCAGAAGTTCGAGGCGGGCGAAGGCTCCATGTCGAAGTGGTTCGCGGGCGAGACCGCGGTGAAGGTGACCGAAGAGGCCATCCAGATCCTCGGTGGTTACGGCTACGTGCGCGAGTACCCGGTCGAGCGTTGGCACCGCGACTCGAAGATCTACACGATCTTCGAAGGCACGAGCGAAATTCAGCAGCTCGTTATTTCGCGCGCCATCTCGGGCATTCACATCAAGTAGTTCGTGACGGCTTCGCCGTCACGTCTGCACATCAAGGGGGCCACCGTGGACCGGTCAGAGATTCGCGAGAAGTATCGACTCGAACGCGATAAGCGACTTCGAGACGATGCGGCCGAGCAGTACCTGCCTGCCGGCGAGATTTTTGACGCCGTCTACCACGACCCCTACGTCCCTCGCCTCGAGCGAGAGGCCATCGTCGAAGAACTCGACTGCGTCATCGTGGGCGGAGGATTTGCGGGACTCTCAGCGGGCGCCAAGCTGCACCGCGCCGGCATCACCGACGTGCGCATCATTGATCGCGCGGGTGATGTCGGTGGCGTGTGGTACTGGAACCGTTACCCCGGGGCCATGTGTGACACCGCCGCGATGGTCTACTTGCCGCTACTCGAAGAAACCGGCAACATGCCCTCGGCGAAGTACGTGCCGGGTTACGAAATCTTCGCTCACGCTCAAAAGATTGCCCAGACCTTCGAGCTCTACAACGGCGCGCTCTTTCACACCAACATCGAGTCGGCGACCTGGGACGAGGCACGCGGTCGCTGGATGGTACGCACCGATCGTGGCGACGAGTTAGCCGCGCGATGGATAGTGCTCGGCACAGGGCCTATTGCGCGCCCCAAGCTGCCGCGCATTGCCGGCATTGGCACCTTCGAGGGCCACTCCTTTCACACCAGTCGCTGGGACTACGGATACACCGGCGGTGACGCGAGAGGTGCCGCGCTCGATGGCCTCGCGGGCAAGCGTGTGGGTGTCATCGGCACCGGGGCGACGGGAGTGCAAATCATTCCCCATCTCGCGAACTCTGACGCGGAGTTATTCATCTTTCAGCGAACGCCGTCGGCGATCAATGAGCGCAACAATCATCCCATTGACCCCGAGTGGTACGCGGGTTTGGCGCCGGGCTGGCAAGACGAATGGCAACGCAACTTCACGGTGCTGCAGACCGGCGGCTTTGCCGATGTCGATCTCGTGAAAGATGGTTGGACTGACATTACGCAACGTATTCGTGACCGCGTCGTCAAGTTGGTGACGGAGCGAGGTGAGTACAACGGCGCGATCCAGCGTGAGGCGTACGAAGAGAGCGACGACGAAAAGATGGACGAGCTACGCGCTCGCGTCGACGCCGTCGTTCGCAACCGCGAGACGGCCGAGAAGCTCAAGCCCTGGTATCGCCAACTATGCAAGCGACCCTGCTTTCACGATTCATATCTCAACTCCTTCAATAACGAGAACGTCCACCTCGTCGACACCGATGGTCAAGGCGTGCAGTCCATCGACGCCACCGGGGTCACCGTCAATGGCGTTCACTACGACCTCGATTGCCTGATCTTCGCATCCGGTTTCGAAGTTGGCCCCGAACATTCGGGTTCCGGAGCCTTGCCCGTGGTCGGCCGTGGTGGCGTGTCATTGTCAGACGCGTGGTCCAACGGCCTCACCACCTTGCACGGGATTTACTCCGTGGGCTTCCCCAATCTCTTTCACATGGGATTCACGCAGGGCCTGAACCTCTTTTCGAACCTGCCGACCAACTTCATCAGCTCGGCCACCTCGATGTCCCAGGCCGTGGCGCACGCCCGCGCTATCGGTGCGGAGATCATCGAACCGACGCCTGAGGCCCAAGCGGCGTGGGTCGACCTGTACGAAAACCACGGCAGCACCTTCCTCGGCGACGTGGAATGCACCCCGGGTTACTACAACAATGAAGGTGCGGGCATTGGCGTGCGCGAGAAGCGAAACGCCAACGGTTACCCCCTCGGTGCGGTGGGCTTTATGGATTTCATTGACGAGTGGCGTCGTTCCGAGTCCTACGAGGGCTTGACGTTCACTCCTGCACCGTGAACGTCCTCACCCTCTGTACCGGAAACGCCGCTCGCTCGGTGATGCTCGGCTACATGCTCGAGACCGTGGCAAAGACGGAAGGCTGGTCCTGGCAGATCCGCACGGCGGGCACCCACGTCAGTGAGGGTCAAGGGATTTCCGCGCGTACTCGCGACGCCATCATGGCCATCGAGGAGTTGTCGCATCACCCCGTCACGCAGCACCGGTCACACCAGCTCAGCGATGATGATTGCGAATGGGCGGACGTCATTGTGACGGCGGAGGCCGATCACGTTCGTTACGTTCGCGCCCGTCACCCCCAGGCCGCCCCCATCACCGTGAGCGTGGGTGCCCTGCTGCGTCATTCGCCGCTGGCGGGAGATCTCGCTGATCGCGTGCGGGCCGTCAGTGCCGTTGATCTAGACGATGCACTCGACGTCGCGGACCCCGCGGGCAAAGACCAAGGCGCGTATGACGCCTGCGCCCAAGAACTGTGGGACATGTCGCTGGCCGTGGCGGTGTTGCTCGGTCCCGACGCGTAGCGATCCGCGACCTACGCTGACCATATGGAAATCGCGAACTCGCTGGTTGATCTCATTGGCAATACACCCCTTGTTCGTTTGAACGTGGTCACGAAGGGTATTTCGGCCACCGTGGTCGCCAAGGTGGAATATTTCAATCCAGGCGGTAGTTCCAAGGACCGCATTGCCCTCGGCATGATCGATGCCGCGGAGCGCGATGGTCGACTGAAGCCGGGTGGCACCATCATCGAACCCACCAGTGGCAACACGGGGGTGGGCCTCGCCATCGTTGCGCAGCAGCGCGGCTACAAGTGTGTCTTCGTGTGCCCCGACAAAGTCAGTCAGGACAAGATTGCGGTGCTGCGCGCCTACGGCGCGGAAGTCGTCGTCTGCCCCTATGCCGTGGAACCCGACGACCCCCGTTCGTACTATTCCGTGTCGTCACGCCTGGAGCGTGAAATCCCCGGCGCGGTGAAGTTGGATCAATACTCCAATCCCGCGAATCCCGCCGCGCACTACGCCAGTACCGGTCCGGAAATTTGGCGTCAGACCGATGGACGGGTCACACACTTCGTGGCGGGCGTGGGCACCGCGGGCAGCATCGTGGGCACTGGTCGCTACCTGCACGAAGTCTCTGGCGGCAAGGTGCGCATTATTGGCGCCGACCCAGCCGGTTCGGTCTATTCCGGCGGTGACGGACGGCCCTACCTCGTCGAGGGCGTGGGCGAAGACTTCTGGCCCGCCAACTACGACGCCTCGGTGATCGATGAAGTGATCGCGGTCTCCGACGCCGACTCTTTTGCGATGACCCGTCGCCTCGCGCGCGAAGAGGGCCTGCTGGTGGGTGGCTCGTGCGGCATGGCCGTGGTGGCCGCGCTCGAGGTGGCGAAGCGCTGCGGCCCGGATGATCTCATCGTGGTCTTGTTGCCCGACTCGGGCCGTGGCTACGTCTCGAAGGTCTTCAACGACGACTGGCTCAACAAGTACGGCTTTGGCGAAAAGTCCATCGGCCTGACGGTGGGCGACGTTCTCGCCACCAAGGGCATCGACCTGCCGGAATTCGTTCACACGCACCCCACCGAGACGGTGCGCGACGCGATTGACATCCTTCGTGAATTCGGCGTGTCGCAGCTGCCCGTGGTGCGCGCGGAGCCTCCCGTCAAGGTGGCGGAAATCGTGGGCTCGGTGACCGAGCGTGAACTGATGGACGCGCTGTACGCGAAGACCGCGACGCTCAGTGATCGCGTCGATCGTCACATGTCGGCCCCCCTGCCCCTCGTGGGTGCCAACGAATCCGTGGACACGGCGATTGGAGCCCTGGCCGATGCTGATGCTCTCATCGTGCTGCGTGACGGTTTTCCCGTCGGGGTTCTCACCCGTCAAGACCTACTCGTTCACATCGGCTCGTAAGGAGACAACATGACCGATCATCACGAATTCGAAACGCGGGCCATTCACGCCGGCCAAGCTCCCGATCCACTGACGGGAGCGGTCGTCCCGCCGATTTACCAGGTGTCGACCTACAAGCAAGACGGCGTCGGTGGTGCTCGCGGCGGTCACGACTACGCCCGCTCCATCAACCCCACCCGCACCGCTCTCGAAGAGTGCATCGCGGACCTCGAAGGCGGACATCGGGGCTTTGCCTTCGCGTCGGGCATGGCGGCGGCGGATACTTTGCTGCGCACGATCTGTCAGCCGGGCGATCACGTCATCATTCCTGATGATGCCTACGGCGGGACATACCGCCTCTACAAGCGCATCTTGGAGCGCTGGGGCGTGGACCACACTCCGGTCTCCCAACTAGACGCCGACGCCGTGGCGGCGGCGATTCAGCCGGGCCGCACCGTGGCCCTGTGGATTGAAACGCCGACGAACCCGCTCCTCAATGTGGCGGACATCGCCGCCCTGTCGGCGATTGCGAAGGCGCAGGGTGTTCTTACCATTGTTGATAACACCTTTGCCTCCCCCTACTTGCAGCAGCCACTTCTCTTGGGTGCCGACGTGGTGACGCACTCGTCGACCAAGTACCTCGGCGGACACAGCGACGTGGTCGGTGGCCTCGTGGTCGTGACGGACGCGGATCTCGCCGAGCGGGTGTACTTCCACCAAAACGCGATGGGCGCCATTGCCGGCCCCTTCGACGCCTGGTTAGTACTGCGTGGCATCAAGACCTTGGCGGTGCGGATGGAACGCCACTGCGACAACGCGGAGCAGATCGTCGCCTTCCTCCTCGCGCACCCTGACGTGCTCGAGGTGCGATACCCCGGATTGGAATCGCACCCCGGGTATGAGATTGCGGCGCGACAAATGCGTCGCTTCGGCGGAATGATTTCCTTCCGCGTTCGCGGGGGGGAAGCGCGAGCGCTCGAGATTTGTGACCGGACGCAGATCTTCACCCTCGCGGAGTCTCTCGGTGGCGTCGAATCCCTTATCGAGCACCCCGGGGCCATGACGCACGCGTCGGTCGCGGGTTCGCAGCTCGAAGTGCCCAGCGACTTGGTGCGCCTCTCGGTCGGTATTGAAAATGTCGACGACCTCGTCGCCGACATTCGCCGCGCGATGAGCTAAGAGTTTCCGAGCGAGCGCAGTCCGCCCCAGGCCAACTGCGTCATGCGCGAGGTCAACGTGGCGGCTTCGGCGGCGGGGTCCGCTACTGCCGTCGGATTTTCCACCAGCCACACCAGCGCCGCACCTTCGGCGAGACCGACAACCGCGGCCGCGAGTTGTGTGCGGTGCGCATCATCGTCCACGTGAATGAGCAGCGGCTCCACGAAACTCATCAGGCGAACCTCGAGGCGACGCTGGTAGTCCTCCACGGTGGAGTGGGGATTTTGTAAGAAGAGCAAACGAAACGCGTCCGGCTGCGCGGTGAGGAAAGTGAAATAGGTCGTGAAGCCGCGTCGCACGGTTTCTTCCGGTGACGGAGAGTCCGCGACGGCCTCGGTCAATTCCTTGATGAGTGCGTCACCCGTTGAGGTGACGAGCTCGGCGTAGAGGGCCTCTTTGCCCGCAAAGTGCTGGTACACGATGGGCTTGGTGAAGCCGGCGGCTTCGGCGACGTCGTCCATCGTGGTCGTGACGTATCCGCGACTGGCGAAGAGCGCTCGCGCGACATTGAGCAATTGTTGGCGACGATCTGCGGTGGGAGACATGGCGGCCGACATGGCCGGCACCCTAGCGGTCGGACGAAATGTTCACGAGTTCCAGAATCTCGCGAAGCCGGCCCGGCAGCAGTGATAAGTCGTAATTTGCCCGGGCAATTGCCAAATTCTTTTCGTGAAACTCGGAAAACGGGTCCGCCATGGCGGCTTCGATGCCGTCGTAGTCGTCCAAATCGAAGAAATGAAAGCCGTGCGCCTCGATTTCTTCGATGACCGGGTAGCGGTATCGAGCGAGGGGCTTTCGGTGCGCGACTGCCTCGATGACGGGATTGCCAAAGCCCTCCCAGGTCGAGGGCATGACGACGAGGTCGCACCCGGCGTACGCGTCGTCCATGGTGGCGCCCTGCGGCAGGCCGCGACGCACCCCCGTCATGGCGTGCGTGAGCAAGCGTTCGAGGTCGTTGCCGAAGCCATCTTCCGCCTTGCCGAGAAGCCAGTAGATCGCGCCGAGGCGTTCCGCCAGACGAAGTCCACCCGTGACGTTCTTGCGGGGGATGGCTCGCGTCGGCTGCAAGATGACCCTGGAGCCGCGGCTCACCCGAATCGCATTGCGCAGGGTGTCGCGACGGCCATCCGCGGGGTAGCAATCGAAATGGTTGGGAATGGTGATGGCGTGAATGCCGCGTTGCGCCAACTCGATGCGCGATCGGTCATTGATGGTGATGTGTACCCACGGGCCGTGATGCGCGGGACCGTCGAGGTGCGCGAGGTGCGTGCGTTGCCAGGCCAGATCGTGGTGGCGAAAGATCGCGGGGCGATTGCGTAGGGCGACATAGACGGCGTCACGTGCATCCAAGTTGAGGGGGAGCGACGCCAGGTTTTCGACGATGACGGTATCGACCGAATCGAAAATGCGAATGAGTTGATCGAGGTCGGGATCGACCTCGGAGTCAATGGCGAGGCCGGGCACCAGGTGGTCAACCGGTCCCTCGCCGGCCACCGTGACAATCTCGTGGCCCAAGGAACGCAAAGCGGTGGCCCATTTCTCGGCCTCGATGGAGACGCCATCGGTTAACCCGAGACGAAAGCTGACGAAGGCGATGCGCGCCATGAACGCAGGCTAGGTCAAGTCAACGAGATGCGCCGTTCGCCCTCGGTAGGATGGCGGGAGCAGTCTCAGGAGGAGTCATGGCCAAAAAGGCGCTCATTACGGGAATCACGGGACAGGACGGCTCCTATCTCGCCGAACTCCTGCTGGAAGAGGGCTACGAAGTCTTCGGAATGGTGCGACGTAGTTCCACCGAGAACTTCGAGCGCATCAACCACATCCGCGACCGCGTGACCCTGGTCTCTGGCGACCTGAGCGACGAATCGTCCTTGATTGCCATCCTGCGCGACCACCGTCCCAGTGAGGTCTACAACCTGGCGGCGCAGAGCTTCGTGCAAACGTCGTTCAATCAGCCGGTCCTCACCGGCGAAATCACCGGTATTGGCGTCACCCGCCTCCTCGATGCCATTCGTATTGTCGACCCGGAAATTCGCTTTTACCAAGCGAGTAGCTCGGAAATGTTCGGCAAGGTCCTCGAAGTACCGCAGCGCGAGACCACACCTTTTTACCCCCGCAGTCCTTATGGTGTGGCGAAGGTCTACGGGCACTGGATCACCGTGAACTACCGCGAGTCCTACGATCTTCACGCCAGCAGCGGCATTTTGTTCAACCACGAATCCCCGCGTCGCGGCCTCGAGTTTGTGACGCGCAAGGTCACCAACGGTGCTGCGAAAATCAAGTTGGGCCTCGCGTCGGAACTTCGTCTGGGCAACCTTGACGCGCAGCGCGACTGGGGTTTCGCGAAGGACTACGTCCGCGCGATGTACCTCATGCTCCAGCAGGACACGCCCGGTGACTACGTTGTCGCGACCGGCGAGACCCACCCCGTCAAAGAATTGGTGGAGTTGGCTTTCTCCGCCGTCGGCCTGAACTGGGAAGACCACGTGGTCATTGACCCCGCGTTCTTCCGTCCGGCCGAAGTGGATCTCCTCGTCGGTGACCCCACCTTGGCGGAGACCAAGCTCGGTTGGAAGCGCGAAGTTGACTTCCCGACCTTGGTCGACATGATGGTCGCGTCTGATCTCGCCGCCCTGTCGAAGTAGCGCGCCATGACGGTGGCGCGCCTGACGGACGTCGTCGTCACTCGAGATGCTTTTCCCGTATTAGCGGGACTGAGTTGGACCATAGAGCAACCGGGCACTTACGTGGTGCGTGGAGGCAATGGGTCCGGCAAAACGTCACTCCTGCGAGTCCTGGCGGGACTTGACGCCATCGCTGCGGGTGAGGCGGAAGTACTCGGTCATCGACTCACCGCCACCGGTCGACGTGAAGTTCGTCGTCGCGCTGGTTGGCTGGGCCACGACGCGCCTTTCCATGACGCCCTCACGGTGGCGGAAAACCTCGCCTTCGCGAGCACGGTGACGCGCGTGCCCCGAGAGCGAATGGCCGATGCCCTCGAACAGGTCGAGCTAGGCGCTCGGACAGATACCTTGGCGAGCCGTCTCAGCGCGGGCCAACGCCGACGGCTCGGTATCGCGTGGCTCATCATGCGCCGGCCGGAACTGTGGTTACTCGATGAGCCACACGCGGCTCTGGACGAGGGCGGGCGTCAATTGGTTGACGATGTGGTGGGTCGCGCCGTGGCCGGTGGCGCCACCGTGGTGCTCACGACCCACCACGACGTGTCGCTGTCGCGCGTCGACGGCGAGTTCATGGTGCGAGGTGGCCGCTGATGTGGTCCACCATCATCGCGATCATTCGCGTGCAGTGGCGCGTGGAAATGCGTCAACGAGTCTTGCTGTGGCAGGTGGCCCCGTTCGCCGTGATGGCACTGGTCATTACCGGTTTGGCCGCCAACGCTCGCAGCATCGCCCGCACGGAGGTGGGGCCCGGCCTCGTCTACGTGGTGCTGGTTTTTACGACCTTGCTGTTAATCGGCCGGCTTTTCAGCGCGGAGTCCAGTTCCCTGAGTTCTCCCAGTTTCGCCATGTTGGCGATCGACGGCTCCGCGGCCTACCTGGGCACCGTCATTGCCTTGGCGGTGGAACTGTTGGTCGTGACGGGCGTCGTCGTCGCCATTGCTGGTCTGCTCTTTCACTTCTCGGCCATGTCGCTGCTCGTCGCCACTCCTTCCATCGTGGTGACCATCATTGACCTCACCACCCTCGGCGTTCTCTTCGGCGCTCTGGCGGCTCGCCCCGGTCAATCGGCCGCATTGCTACCGCTCATTGCGTTGCCCTCATTCACGCCAGTGATCATCGCGGGGGAGCGTCTGCTCTCGGCGGCCGTCACCCATCACGGCGCCGGACAGTGGTGGGGACTACTAATTCTTATGAGCGCGGTGTACGGAGGAATCGGGGTTCTCCTTTACGGTGTTATCGGAGAACTATGAAAAACCTTTGGTGGCGGGCCCTCGGTCCGGTGACGCTGATTTCTTTGCTACTCACGGGCTGGCTGGGCCTGTGGGTGACCCCACGCGCACAGCAGCAAGGTGACTTTGCCCGCCTCGTCTACCTGCACCCTGCTGAGGCGTGGGTTGGCATTTATCTTTCGTTCGGCACGGCAGTCGTGGCCTCGGGCCTCTACCTCTGGCCCCGTACTCGTCGTGCCGCCGTGGACCTCGTCGCCGCGAGTGCAATGGAAGTCTCGGTGGTGTTTCTCGTCCTCACACTCATCACGGGTTCCATTTGGGGCCGCCCGACCTGGGGTGTGTGGTGGGCTTGGGATGCTCGACTGACGTCGACGGCGGTGATGGCCGTGTTGGCTCTGGGCTACCTGGCCTATCGCTATTCCTTCGACGATCCGACTCGACGAGCACAACGCTCCGCGATTCTGGCGCTGATTAGTGCCGTCAACGTCCCCATCATCCACTTCTCGGTGGTGTGGTGGAAGACCTTGCACCAGGGCGCCACCGTCTTGACGCCGGGGGCATCCATCAAGATTCACGGCATCATGGCCTGGACCATGCTGCTGAGTTTCATCGCTTTCACCTTGTGCTTCGTGTGGATGACGCGAGTTCGCTACCTCATCGCTCGTCGCGCGCAAGACGGCGCCCGCACTCGACTCGCCTCGGCCATCGCTGCTCGACAATCGGAGGGCGGCGTATGAACTACGTCTACGGCGGTTACATCGTGACGGCAGTCGTGCTCGGGGGTTATTGCGCCTACTTGCTCGGAGCTCGTCGTCGTGACCGATAGCCAGACTCTGACCGTTGAGGCGCCCTCGGTTGTCCGTCGATCGCGTCGTCGCCCCCTCATTGTTCTCGGACTCATTGCACTGGTGATTGGCGTCCTGCTGAGCCAGGGGCTCTTTAACTCGCTGGACTACTTCAAGACGGTCGACGAGGTCTACGTGCATCGCTTGGCCGTCGGCACGACGGACATTCGACTCGAAGGGGTCGTGAAGAAGGGTTCCGTAGTGCGCACCACTTTCGGCGCCAATTTTGTCCTCACCGGTTCGCGCCACCGCGAGGTGGCGGTTCACGAGGTGGGCACACCGCCGCAACTCTTCCAAGCGAACATTCCGGTGGTGGTGATTGGTCACTTCACGACGTCCACCAGTTTCACTTTTCGCGCCAACCAAATCATGGTGAAGCACTCGGC
>CAISIU010000109.1 GCA_903885505.1 uncultured Actinomycetes bacterium
CGTGGTGCCAAGACCGATGTCCTCGTACAGACGGGCGTATTCCTTCTCGACGCGGTCACGCCAGAAGATGTTGTACTGCGGCTGCTCCATCACGGGCTTGTGCAGGTGGTGGCGGTCCGCAATGTCATAGGCCGCACGGATTTCGTCCGCGCTCCACTCACTGGTACCCCAGTACAAGGCCTTGCCCTGGCTGACCATGTCGCTCATCGCCCACACGGTCTCTTCGATGGGGGTGTTCGGGTCGGGACGGTGGCAAAAGACCAGGTCAACGAAGTCGAGGCCGAACCGCTCGAGCGAGCCGTCAATGGCCTGGCTGAGGTACTTGCGGTTCAGGGTGTTCTTCATGTTGGGCAGGTCGTGCAGGCCCCAGAACAACTTGGTCGACACCACGTACTCGTGACGCTTCCAGCCCAGTTGACGGAACGCTTCGCCCATCACGCGCTCGGACTCACCCTTGGCGTAGCCCTCGGCGTTGTCGAAGAAGTTGACACCTGCGTCCTTCGCGGCCGACAAGCATTCGGCTGCCTGGTCGGCGGCGGCGATTTGGTCCTTGTTACCGAAGGTAACCCACGAACCAAAAGAAAGAAGACTGACTTGGAGGCCGGATCGGCCGAGGCGGCGATACTGCATGGACATGAAAGATTCCCTTCGTCGGTGAACGCCGACAGGTTAGGGGAATCTCGTCGCGCCCCGACGAGGGTGATTAGCGAAAGTCGTCAGCGACGGAGAGCAGAATCTCGCGGAACTGGCGGCGTACGGCACTGCGCTCCATGGTGAGCTCGTCGCGCGAATCCTCACCGTCACGGCGCTTCGTCAAGCGGGCGACGTGATAGGCGTCCTCGACCGCCAACATGCGCGCAGCTACGCCGACGAGGCTGGCAACGCGGGCGCTGACGGCTTGCGGCAGGTGTGATTCGCCCTGGTCGCTCATTGCGCGTCCGCCGGGCGAGTGGGAACCTCCGGGAAGGTTGCGGGCGTGGTCGCCGGCGACGTCGCCTTGGGGCCACGAGGACGGCGCTTTAGGAACACGGCGCCACCAATGGCGATACCCAGCAGGGTGACGAACTTGATGAGCTTGCGGAGCTTTTTCACGGCTCTCAGCGTACACATCCGTCCGCGAGCGTCACCGTCGGGGCGAGGGGGTCTGATTAGCCTGTCGAGGTGAGCGTGACGACCCTGGGCCTGTGGTGTGGGTCAATTGGCATCTCGTTGGGACTCATAACGACCCTGTCGCAGCTGATTCGGGTGTATCGCCACGGCACCGAGGGCGTGTCGATCGCGACGTGGACCATGTTCGCCACCATGGGCACCTTCTGGATTGCGTACGGCATCGCCATTCACTCCTGGATGGTCATTGGCGGCAGTTTGTATATTTTGCCCTTCCAAGTCTGGGTGATTGCGAAATTGAGCCCTCTCGTCAACGCCAATATCGTCGTTCGCTCCGCCTTGACGGTGGTCGTGATGACCTGGGCCATGGCCCTCATCGGTGGCTGGAACTTGGGGCTGATCGGGACGGGCCTCGCGATGTCGTGGAATCGCGTGCCCCAAACGCTCGCGCTCATTCGCAGCAAGACGGCGGAAGGCGTCTCGGTCACGACGTGGCTTGGCGGGGCCATCGCCGCCGGATTATGGATGGTCTATTACGTGGCGGACCATCACTGGTTTGCTCTGGTTGCCACCGCCATGGCGGGGGTGGGCAACATCATCATCACGGTGCTGGCGTTACTTCGCCACCACCAAGCGCGTCGCGCTTAGTACGGCCACTCGCCCGTCGAACCGAGGGCCTTCGCCACCGGCTTCAACTTGGCGGCGAGCAACACCTTGTAGACGAGGTTCTTCGCGAAGTAGGGCAGTTGGGCCACTTGGCGAAGGATGGAGCCACCACGGCCGCTGCTGGACTTGCGGAACTGGGCCATGGATTGGCTGCGGCCCTCGTAGACCCAACCCTTAGAGAACCAGGTGGTGGCGATCAACGCGAAAGTCACGCCGATGGAACTGAAAGAGTCGTGCACCAGCATGACGCCACCGGTCGGCACCTTGGCGCCCCACTGGCGGATGTCACTGCTAGCGGGTCCGTAGCGGTGCGCCCCGTCCACGTAGAGCAACTGAACGGCACCGGGAACGTCGCCGAGGGCATCATCGGAGAACTTGCGTAGGTGGGTAACACGCTCGCGCACGCCGGCGTTCGTCAGGTTCGCGAGGAAGAGCTGGTGGTCATTCTCCGCCTCGTCGGCAAATCCATCAATCTCCTGCGGACCGCGGTCGTTACCACCGTGCGGGTCAATGGCGTACAGCGTCACGCCGGCAGGCGCCGAACTCGCTAAGACGCACATGGAGCGACCCTGGAACGACCCGATCTCGACGACGGTGTCACCGCTGGCGAGTTCGCCCGCGCGGTTCCAGAGGCGACGTGCCTGATCGCGAGTCATCCAGCCGTTGACATTGGCCAGGCTGGCAAAGACAGATTCAAAGTCGCTCATGGTGCTCCCTCGGGTTGTCGAGATACTAGGTCGAACGAGATTTAGCGGATGGCCACAATCGTGACGCGAAGTTCGCCGGAGGGCGCCTCGTAGGCGACGACGTCGCCGGCCTTCTTACCGAGCAACGCCTCACCCAGCGGGGAGGTGGGGGAGACAACCGGAATTCCGTCGGGTTTTTCCTCAATGGAGCCGAGAAAGAAATCCTGAGTGTCGTCCTCGTCATCGCCCTCATAACGCAAGGTCACGATGCTGGTGTGACCGACTTCTTGGGCGGTCTCGTCGCGCTCGACGATTTCGTGGTTGCGAATGATGGCGTCAATCTGGCGAATGCGAGATTCCATCTTGCCCTGGTCGTCCTTGGCGGCGTGGTAGTCGCCGTTTTCCGACAAGTCACCCAGTAAGCGGGCGGCCTCGATCACGCGAGCGATCTCGACGCGGCCCACCGTGGTGAGGTGTTCGTATTCCGCCTTGAGCTTCGCCAAGGTGTCGTGAGTAATGCGATGAATGGTGCCGGACATGGGTTCCTCCCGGTTCGTTACGACAGTGTACAAAGCCCGCAATTGGGGCCGGGGAGGGGGTGCTTGAGCAAGAGCACCCACATGGCAAACTGCTCCCCGTAAGTGTCAGCGTGGACACTGACGAAGGAGGCCTCATGCCGGTACAGCCGACGCCGTATATCTGGATGGATGGAGACCTGGTCGAATGGGACCAGGCCAATGTCCACATCATGACGCACGCCCTTCACTACGGCTTTGGCGCCTTTGAGGGCATTCGTGCCTATGAGACCGAGCGCGGCCTCGCGATTTTCCGTCTGCGCGAGCACGTTCGCCGCCTGATGAATTCCGCCAAGATTTTGATGCTGGACATGCCCTACAGCGAGGACGAGATCTGTGCCGCGCACGTCGAGCTCATGCGCGCAAACAACATGGGTCCCGGCACCTACATTCGCCCCCTCGTCTATACCGGTTACGGCGAAACGGGCATCTTCCCCTTGACCTCGCCGGTCCGCCTCGCCATCGCGACGTGGACCTGGGGTGCCTACCTCGGCGAGGAGGGTGCCGCCAAGGGCGCGCGCCTGATGACCTCGTCGTGGCGCCGTCACGACTCGAACGCCATGCCCACCGCCGCCAAGGCCACCGGTATGTACATCAACTCCGGCCTGGCCAAGGTGGAAGCCCTTCGCGCGGGCTTTGACGAGGCCCTCATGCTCGGGCCCGACGGGCGAATTTCTGAATGTTCCGGCGAGAACATCTTCATTATCCGTGGCGGCGTTCTCATCACCCCCTCCCCGTCTGAAGCGGGCGCGTTGGCGGGCATTACCCAAGACTCCATCATCCGCATTGCTCGTGACCTCGGCTACGAGGTGCGTCACGAAGCGATGATCCGCACGGACATCTACCTCGCCGATGAGTGTTTCATGACCGGTACGGCCGCCGAGGTCATTCCGGTGGCCTCGCTGGATGACCGTCTGGTCGGTAACGGCGAACCGGGTCCGATTACTCGAGAACTGCAGGCTCGCTACTCGCAGAGTGTGCGCGGACAGGTGCCCGGTTATGACGACTGGCTCACCTACTGCAACTAAGAGCCGGTAATCTCGTAGCCATGGCTCAACCCTCCTCGATGCCGGTTCCCGCGTCGGCCGAAGTTCGTCCGTCTCTGTCCTTGTCCACCCCCGAAATTGGTCGCCCGAAGAAGGCTGGCTTGCAGCGCACCGCGGTGCGTGGCGGGGGATCGGGACGAGGCACCTCGACGCCCGATGGCGGTTACGCCCTCACGTTGGCGGAGCGCTACGTCGAACAAAACCACCCCCACGGTTTCGGGTCGCATCACGACGTCGTTGCGGTGCTCGCCGCGTTGACCTCGGCCCGCGCGGGTCGATTCGGCCGTGCGCCGTCAGCTCCCGATCTCACCGTCGCGGCTCGACTTCTGGGTCTCGGCCAAAGTGCCCCTCGTTACCGCGAGTACTGCTCGACGCTCGTGGCCGGTGCCGGTCACTCGTATTTCATTCTTCGCCAGGTGGTGGATCAGATTGGCGACGCGGTCGCCATCGACCCCGCCAACGCCATCCCCCTCGCCGATCACTAAGACCCTCCAAGGAGACCCCCATGAGTTACGACCTCACCGTTGAACAGCGCGCGTTTCGCGACATGATGCGCCAGTTCGTGGACGCCAAGATCGCCCCGAACGCGGAAGAATACGACCGCTCGCAGGAATTCCCCTGGAAGAACTTTGAGGCCTGCAAGGACATCGAGTTGCCGTCGCTGGGCGTGCCCACCGAATACGGCGGCGCCGGTGCGGACATGGTGACGCAGGCCATCATGGCTGAGGAGCTGGCCCGTGGATGCGCCTCGACCTCCGTCACCATCTTGATTTCCAAGCTCGGCATGTTGCCGGTGATGAACTTCGCCTCCTAAGAACTGAAGCGTCACTACTTGCCCAAGGTGGCCAGCGGTGAAATCCAGTCCTCGTACTGCTTGTCGGAGGCGGACGCCGGTTCTGACGTGGCGTCGCTTCGCTGCCGCGCCGAGCGTGACGGGGATGACTACATCCTCAATGGTTCCAAGTACTGGATCAC
>CAISIU010000110.1 GCA_903885505.1 uncultured Actinomycetes bacterium
AGGGCCCCAGCCACCGAGGAGCCGGAGGCGAAGATGCTCATCGACCTGCTGAATCATTGCGGCCGATGACTCGTTAAAGGGGAAGGCGACCACCACGGGGGTCCCCGGCTCGTGACGAGCCACCCACGTGAGGCCTCGGTCCACTCGAGGTGTCTGGCTATGCCACGGGCCCGCGTCGATAATGGCCAGGGCGGGTGCGATGAGGATGGCCACGGTCAACGTGGCAACCGTGGCCAGGGCGAGATTCGGTGACCAGTCGCGCTGGCGCAGGACGCGCAGCAGCGTGTCTACTCCCAGTGCGATGGCGATCGCCGCGGCGAACCAGGTGACGAGCACGTAGCGACCCACCACGATGTTGTGCACCACGGGTAGTCGCCACAAAATGGCGAAGGGGTGAAGTGGGGCCCTCACTCCACGAATAAGCCAGATGCCCACGACCGCGAGTCCCAGGGCAATCCACCCCAGGGCGCGACGCGCCGCGAGTGCCGAGGCGACCACCGCGACGAGTAGCAGCGGTCCAAAGTAGAAGTGTGAGGGATACACGGGCTCCCAGCCGGGGTGAAAGGCACCCGACGCAACGGGGCCACTCCACAGACTCGACATCGGCACCGAAATCTTGAAGACTGCTTCCGGCCACACCCAACTTTGGAGATGCGCGGGGCCGGCGAGGGCGAAGATCGCGGCGCCGAGTCCCACCGGGGCGCCGGCCACGGTCGTCCAGCCCACAAATTTCCCGAGACGAGCGGCGGTGAGATTCCCGGGGAAGCGATGTGACGCGAGGGACCACATCGCGGTCACAATCACCACGAGGGACATCACCACCAAGCACATCGCCGCCACTTCACCACCGATGAGTAGTTGCAGTGACATCACGGCGCCCGTCACCACGCCCAGACGACGAGCCGACACCTCGCCTCGCAGCAACTCGCTCGAAACCCACAGTAAAAGTGGCGGAGTAGCCAGAAAGAGGAAGTTCGGCCAGCCCCAGTAGAGGGCCTCCATGGCGAAGGGTGAAAAGCCCCAGATCAATCCCGCGACTCCCCTCGCCACCGGCGACGGGATAAGTCGACGCAGCGACCACTGCATCGCGACCGCGGACGCAATAGGAAGAAGGAAGAGCTCGAGGTTGAACGATGCCACCGGCCCCACCAGCAAGGTCACCGGGGCAAGCAGGAGGGCGAGGCCAAAAGAAGTGGTGTTAGCCAGGATGTTCATGCCGTGCGGGGCGAAGACTCCCGACGAGAAAAAGGGGCTGGCACTCCACGTCCAGAAGTGGGCCACGAATCCGTTCGCCCAGATGGAAATGGACGCGTCACCTTCCGGCCACACCGTGGATCGGCGCAGGCCACTGGAAAGGAGCGGTGACATGATTAGTAAGGACAAAAAGCCGTACAGAGCGACAAAAGCCGTCGATAGTCGGCGGTCGCGAGTCATGGCGTGAGCCTAACCGCAGAGCCCGAACGCACCAAGGTGGAGTCGTACACTGGCCATCATGTCGACGACAGAGAATCAGCTCGGACCTGACGGGCTGCGCCACTCGCTCACCTATCAGCCCGCGCTCGACGGTGTTCGCGCACTGGCCGTCGGACTGGTCCTCTTCTATCACGCGGGCATTCCGGGCTTTCACGGCGGCTTTTTGGGCGTGGACGTCTTCTTCGGCCTCTCGGGCTTCCTCATCACCACCTTGTTGCTGAAGGAATTCAACGACACCACGACTATTCGCCCGGTGCACTTTTGGATACGCCGTTTCAAGCGCCTGATGCCCGCGCTCGTGGCGATGGTGCTGGCGAGCACCATTCTCGCAGCGGCGCTCTACCCCACCGGCTACTTCCCCTACCTCGTCAAGGACGCCCTGGGGGCCATCTTCTACGTCTCGAACTGGCACCTGGTGGGATCGCACGCCACCTACTTCAATTCACTGACGGCCCCATCGATTTTGACCCACACCTGGTCGCTGTCGATTGAAGAGCAGTTCTATTGGGCCTGGCCGCTCATCATTTTCGCCTTGCTGAGGATTCGCCGCACTCCCCTCATTGTGACCGCGGTGGCGGGAAGCGGAGCGGTGATCTCCATGATTCTGATGAACACCGGTTACACCGGCATCGGCTCCACGACGCGCCTCTATTTCGGCACCGACACGCACGTCGAAGGTCTGCTGCTCGGTGCCGCGGCGGCGGGATTGGTCTACGTCATTCGCCTCAAGCCCGTCGTGGCGACCGGGGACTTCAACGGGCTCTTTCACCTCATGGGGATCTTTGGCTTGTTGCTCACCCTCGCGGTGACCTACAAGGCCTTCGGCAACAGCGAGTTCATGTTCAAGTGGGGTTTCATCGTGGTGGCCCTCGCGGTGGCGGCCATGGTCTCGTCACTCTCGCTCGTGCCGTCGTCGCCCCTCGCAAAATTTTTCGGCTGGGGTCCCTTCGCCTACGTCGGACGCATCTCCTATGGCCTCTACCTCTGGCACTACCCGATCTTCACGGTGATTAATCACTTCCACACGGGACTCACCGCCTGGACCTTGTTCGCCCTGCGCATGGCGGTGACCATCGTGGTCACCCTCGCGAGCTACTACGTCCTCGAACTACCGATTCGCCGTCGCACCTGGACGCGCCCTCGTCTGGCCGCCCTCGCGTCGGCCGCCACCATTGCCGTCGTCTCGGTCACCTGTTCGCTCGTCGCCCAGGGCGTGCAGACTCCCATGGCCTACACCTTGGCCAAGCCCACTGCACTCCACCATCCGGTGACCAGTGTGGTGATTGGTGACTCGCAGATTCTCACCTTCGGCATCGTGACGGATAAACAGCGCGTGCACGCGAATGTCAGCACCGTCAGCCTCGCCCAACTGGGCTGTGGCGTCATCGGCGCCACGCACCCGGTGATGACGGGCATACTGTTCTTCCAAAACCCCGATTGTCGTATTCGCCGCGATGGCACATGGGCCCTCCAAAATAAGTGGAGCCGCACTATTAGCGACATCAAACCCAACGTCGTCATTGTGGCGGCGGGCCGCTGGGAGACCCACGACCAGAAGATTGGTCACGGCATGTTCAACATCACCGAACCGAGCTTCCGCCAGCGCATTGTTCGTAGCCTGGACATGATTTACGCCGACAGCGTCGCCGCGCACTCCACCATGATGCTGGTGACCTCCGTCTGCAGTTACTCCGGCGAGTCTCCCTTTGGCCGCTACTACGTCGAAGACAGCACGTCACGGCTCGCGGTCTATAACCACCTCATCGAACACTTCGCCGCGACCCACCACTTGCCCGTCTTTGACTTGAACAAGCTGGTGTGCCCTTCCGGAAAGTTCTCGTATTCCCTCCACGGTGTGCAGGTGCGTTCCGCCGACGGCGTCCACTACTCCTGGCCCGCCGGCCCGCTCTTTGGCGACGCATTCTGGGGCGCCGTGCACCGCGTCGGTGCGGCCAACCAGGCCCAGCGAGTTCACTAGGGCTGCAGGTCTTCGCCGAAGACCTCGCGCCACGCGCGTCGGTCCTCGTCGGTGACGCGATACGCCGCCCACAGGTCAGGGCGACGCTCGCGCGTGCGCTGCATCGCCATCGCCCGACGCCAGCGTTCGATCTTGGCGTGATGGCCCCCGCGCACGATCTCGGGCACCTCGACACCGTCATACTCCGCGGGCTTGGTGTATTGCGGGTGCTCGAGCAGGCCGTCCGAGAAGCTCTCCTCGATAGCCGAGAGGTCGTTGCCCAGTCCCCCGGGGATGAGGCGCGTGACTGCTTCGATGACCGCCAGCGCGGCGATTTCGCCACCCGCCAGCACAAAGTCACCAAGGCTGATCTCGCCATCGCAGCGATCTAAGACGCGCTGATCGATGCCCTCGTAGCGGCCACAGATCAAGGTGAAGCCGTCGAGTTGGGCTAACTCCGTGGCCAGTGCCTGCGTAAAGGGTCGCCCCGACGGCGTCAGAGCAAACAGGGGTCGCGGCACGTCGTTCGCCGCCACGGTGCGCAGCAACGGCCCCGGCGTCATCACCATGCCCGCTCCCCCACCAAAGGGCGTGTCGTCCACCGAGCGATGCGCATCTTCGGTCTGGTCGCGAGGGTCAAAGGTGCTCACGCTCACGACGCCGCGAGCTTGGGCGCGGCCCATGATGCTGGTCGCGCAGTACTGGTCAATCAGTTCAGGAAAGATCGTGATGACGGCGATGTTCATTCGTCAAAGAGTCCCTCGGGCGGGTCAATCACGATGCGCTCGTTCGCCACGACCTCGACCACGAAGGCCAGCGGCACGAGAAAGCCATTATCGAGGACCATGATGTCGCTCGCGGGATTTTCTTCGACGGAGACCACGGTGCCAATGACCTGGCCATCTTCCGACACCACCTGGGCGTCAAAGAGTTCGTCAATCCAGATGACGTCATCATCCTCATCATCGTCGACGAGCTTTTGCGCCAAGAGCACGGTGTTGCGCCAGCCTTCCGCCGCGGTGCGATCGGCAATCTCGGCGAATTTGACGATGTAGGCGCCTTGATGGATGGCGGAACGGGTGACCGTTACGTCGCCGCGCGCAGTGGAGAGAACGGAGCCCGGATTGAGGCGCTCCACGCGATCGCTCGAGAGCAACACCAAGACGTCGCCCTTAATTCCGTGAGCTTTGACGATCTTGCCGACTTCGAGCAAGGTGCCGCGGTCCGCGGCCATGATCAGTCGAGGATGTCGACGTTGGTCGCGACACCGTCACGCGCGCCGGCGGCGGCGATCAGCGTGCGCAGGGCCTGCGCGGTGCGGCCACGACGGCCAATCACGCGACCCACATCACCGGCGCCGACGCGCAGGTTCAGCTTGAGACCACGAGGAGTCGACTCGGTCGAGACCGAGACGGCCTCCGGCTCGTCTGCCATCTGGCGGGCAACGAACTCGAGCACGCGCTCGGCGGTGGGTGACGCGGCATTCGCAGCGTCGACTTCATTCACGTCGCCGTCGACGTAGTCGCTCACTTGGCGTCCTTCGCGGCCTGGTACGCAGCGGACACGCCGGTCTTCTCGAACAACTTGGCGACGCGCTCGGTGGGCTGAGCACCGCTCTGGAGCCACTTGACGGCCTTGTCGGTGTCAATGTTCACGACGGTCTCGGGGTCAGCCTTGCTGGCGCCACGCGGGGCGTAGGTGCCCACGACTTCCAAGAACGCGCCACCACGGGCACGACGACTGTCGGCAGCGACGACTCGGTAGGTCGGCTGCTTCTTCTTACCCATTCGCACCAGACGGAGCTTGACGGCCACGGTGATTCCTCTCGACTTCTTCGTCCGCACGTGCGGCGCACAGACGGCTTGTGAATATTAGCCGTTTTTCGGCGGGGTGACTCGGCCACCCTTTTTCTTCTTCTTTCCACCCCCGCCGGAGCCACCCGGACGAGGCCCGGCGCCGCCGGGCATGCCCGCCAGTGCCCCGGGGGGCATGCGGCCCGCCAATTTGCCCAATCCACCGGGCAAATTGGGCATGGAGCCCGACGCCATCTGCTTCATCATCTTTTGCATTTCGGTGAATTGGCGCAGCAAATTGTTAACGGCGGGCACCGTGGTGCCCGATCCCTGAGCGATGCGCAGGCGACGGCTGCCATTGATAATGGCGGGGTCACGGCGCTCGGCCGGGGTCATGGAGTGAATAATCGCCTCCACGCGGTTGAGGTCCTTGTCGTTGACCGAATCGGCCGCGGCGCGCAGGTCCTTGCCGACGCCCGGCAACATCTTCATGATTGAGCCCAGTGAGCCCATCTTTCGGACCTGAACCATTTGGGCGAGGAAGTCGTCCAGAGTGAACTGGCCCGACATGAGCCGTTCGGCGGTCGAGCCGACCACGTCGGCGTCCATCTTGCGCTCGGCCTCTTCGATGAGGGTGAGCACGTCGCCCATGCCCAAGATGCGCGAGGCCATGCGCTCGGGGTGAAAGAGGTCGAAGTCGTCGAGTTTCTCGCCCGTGGAGGCAAAGACCACGGGACGGCCCACGACGCCTTGCGCCGAGAGCACCGCACCACCACGCGCGTCGTAGTCGAGTTTGGTGACGATCAGACCCGAGAGGCTGAGGCGGTCATGGAAGGCGCGCGCCGTGTGCACCGCGTCTTGGCCGGTCATGGCGTCGATAACGAGGAAGGTGTAGTGCGGGGAGGTGGCATCAGAGATCTGGCGCACCTCGTCCATCAAGGCTTCGTCAATGGAGAGTCGGCCCGCGGTGTCGATGATGACGACGTCGCGGCCCTTCAGGGTCGCAATCTGGACACCCTTGCGAGCAACTTCCAACGGAGTGAGCGGCTCGGAATACACCTCGACACCGGCGCGTTCACCGAGGACGCGCAGCTGCTCCACGGCGGCGGGGCGCTGGAGGTCAGCGGCCACTAGCAGGGGTTGACGGCCTTGCTGCTTGAACCACTGGGCGAGCTTGCCCGCCGTGGTCGTCTTACCGGCACCTTGAAGACCGGCCAGCAAGATGACGGTGGGGGGATGGGTGGCGTAGGTGACCTTGAGGGTCTCGCCACCGAGCATCTCGACGAGTTGTTCGTGAACGGCCTTGACGACTTGCTGGCCGGGACTCAGCGCTTGGCTGACGGAGGCTCCGGTGAGGCGACCTCGGACCGCGTCG
>CAISIU010000111.1 GCA_903885505.1 uncultured Actinomycetes bacterium
CATTGACGACGGCCCAATGATGCGAAGGCGGCCCGGGGCCACCTCGGCGAGGCGTCTCAGAGCTTCGGCAGCGAGTTCTTCTTCGTGCGCCTGCAGCGTGGACATTCCCCAGCCACTCAGGTAACGAATAGCAGCGGCAAAACCCACGGCTTCGGCAATCGGGGGAGTGCCGGCTTCAAAACGTCGGTTGTCGGGCGCGGGAACGTAGCCATCGAGGCTGACGTCCGCGATCATGGCCCCCCCACCCATGAAGGGATCCATTTCGGCCCACATGTCGCGCTTGGCCCACACCGCTCCGATGCCGGTGGGGCCCATCATCTTGTGTGCCCCGAAGCAGATGGCGTCAATGCCGAGAGCCTCGACGTCGACGGGGTGATGGGCGACCAACTGGGCGCCATCGACCACGACGCGAACGCCCACCGCGTGAGCTCGCTTCGCAATCTCCGCCACCGGATTCACGGTGCCGAGAACGTTGCTGATGCCGGTGAAGGAAATGAGCGACGCCCCGTGCAGCAGTTCGTCAAGGTTCGAGAGGTCTAAGCGAAAATCGTCGGTGACCTTGAGAAAACGAATCTCAAAACCGAGGCGCTCGCGCAGCTGAAACCACGGCACCAAGTTGGCGTGGTGTTCCATTTCGGTGAGCACGATGGCGGAGTTTGGCCCGAGGTGACGCGCACCCCAGCCGTGGGCAATGAGGTTGAACGCTTCGGTGGTGCCGTGAGTAAAGACGACTTCTTCGGCGCCCCCCGGGGCACTAATGAACGAGGCAATGTCCTTGCGGGCACCTTCGAAGGCGGCGGTGGCCTCTTCGGCGGTGAGATACACCGCGCGGTGCACGTTCGAGTGATGACGCTCGTAGTACTGGTCCATCGCTTCGATCACGCTGCGCGGGGTGAGTGAGGTGGCGGCTGAGTCGAGATAGACCAGACGGCGGCCGTGAACTTCACGCGTCAGCTGAGGAATGTCGCTGCGCAGCGAGGAGAAGTCGGTGCTCACGCCACGACCTCTCGCCACTGGTCGTACCCCGCGGTTTCAATCGCGGTCGCCACGTCGACGCCACCACTGTGGACAATCTTGCCGTCCACCAAAATGTGCACGAAGTCCGGCACGAGTTCTTCGAGCAACTTGACGTAGTGGGTGACCACAATGGCGGCCATCTGCGGGCGCTGCTCGCGCACCAGGCGCACTCCACGGGCCACGATGCGAAGGGCGTCAATGTCTAGGCCCGAGTCGGTCTCGTCCAAGATGGCGAGCTCGGGTTCGAGCAGGGCCATCTGGAGCACTTCGTTGCGCTTGCGCTCGCCACCGGAGAATCCGTCGTTTAAGTGACGTGAGGCGAAGGCGGGGTCCATTTCCAACTTGGCCATCCACTCTTGTAAGTCGAGGCGAACTTCGAGGACGGACAGCTCGTCGAGGTTCTTGCGCGCGGCAATCGCCTGGCGCAAGAACTGCACCACCGACACGCCAGAAATGGCCTCGGGGTATTGGAAAGCGAGAAAAATACCGGCGCGAGCGCGTTCGTCGGCGCTCCACGAGGTGATGTCCTCGCCGCGGAAAATCAGGCGACCACTGGTGATCTCGTAGCCGGGGTGACCCATGATGACGTTGCCCAGCGTGGACTTACCCGCGCCGTTCGGTCCCATCAGGGCGTGCACTTCGCCCTCGGCCACGCGCAGGCTGACGCCCGCCAAGATTTCGACGCCATCCGCAGAGGCGTGCAGGTCGTCTAGAACAAGAAGGTCAGTCACGAAATCACCCTAACGGTGGGCACCGTGGGCGTCACCCCTACCAACCACGAGCGACCCACTCGTCAAAATGGGGCGATTCGGTTCCGAGCGTGCTGGGGGCACCGTGTCCGGGCCAAATGAGGGTGTCGGGCGAAAAGGGTCGAATAAGGCGATCTTCGATGGAGGTCAAGATGGTGGGGAAGTCACCGCCATCAAAGTGGGTGGCGCCCGGCCCGCCGGGAAACAAGGTGTCACCGGTAAAGAGAAGGGGCGCCTCATCGACCGACAGGCACAGTGATCCCGGCGTGTGACCCGGCGTGTGAATAACGCGACAGCGAAGCTCCCCGACCTCGAGAACGTGCTCATCGTCGAGTAGTTGGTCATACGAGGGGAGAAGGTGAGCGTCCTCGGAGCGGACATAGACGGAGATTCCAGCCTCGCGCACCTGCGAGACCGCCCCGATGTGGTCCCAGTGGCCATGAGTTTCGACGACCTGGGTGACGCCCAAGGAACCGGCCAGCGCCAACAAGCGCTCGTGTTCATTGGCGGCGTCAATGAGCAGTCCCGTCCCCGACCGGCGGCAGCGAAGCACGTACACGTTGTTGGCGACGGGGCCGACCACGACGCGGTGCACCTCGAGGGCGGCCGACGACCAGACAATCTCGCTGTCAGACATGGCTCCAGCCTGCCACGTCGCTGACGCGCTCTGGTTCGCTAGTCTCAATCACGCAGAGGTGGCGTCGTGGCCACCGTATGAAGGAGTCGAGATGAATTTCGGGTTCAGCCAGGATCAAGAAGAACTGCGCAGCATGGTCAAGCGCTTCTTGGACGACAAGTCGCCAGAGACTGAAGTTCGCCGTTTGATGGCCACCGACGAGGGCTACGACCCCGCCGTGTGGGCTCAGATGGGTGCCGAAATGGGCCTCCAGGGTCTCGGCATTCCCGAGGAGTTCGGTGGCCAGGGCTTCGGTCCGGTCGAGCTCTACGTCGTGTTCGAAGAGATGGGTGCTGCGCTGTACTGCGGACCGTACTTCTCCACCGTCGCCCTCGCGGCGGGCACCTTGCTCGAGTCCGGCGACGCCGCCGCCCAGCAGGCCTACCTCCCGGGCATTGCCGCCGGTGAGACCATCGCCACCCTCGCGATCTTGGATGACCGCGGCAACTGGGACCTGTCGACGACCACGACCACTGCGACCGCGTCCGGTGACGGCTTCACCATTTCGGGCGAGAAGAACTACGTCACGGACGGATCGTTGGCCTCGTTGATGCTGGTCACCGCTACCACGGAGAAGGGCCTCAGCCTCTTCGCCGTCGAGAAGGGTGCCGCGGGCCTTACCGCCACGCAGCTGCCGACCATGGACCAGACGCGCAAGCAGAGCCGTCTCGAATTCGCCAACACCCCCGCCCGTCTCATCGGTACCGAAGGTGGCGCTCTCGCCATCGTGACGGTGGCCCTGCAGAAGGCCGCGGCCTACCTGGCCGCCGAGCAGGTTGGTGGCGCCCAGCGCGTGTTGACCAACGCCGTGGACTACGCGAAGAACCGTCTGCAGTTCGGCCGTCCCATCGGTTCGTTCCAGGCCATCAAGCACAAGTGCGCCGACATGTTGCTCGACGTGGAGTCAGCGAAGTCTGCCGCCTACTACGCCGCCTACGCCGCGCAGGAAAACAGCGACGAGTTGCCCATTGCCGCCAGTTTGGCCAAGAGCTTCTGCTCGGAGGCGTACTTCCACTGTGCCGCGGAGAACATCCAGATCCACGGTGGCATTGGCTTCACCTGGGAGCACCACGCGCACCTGTACTTCAAGCGTGCCAAGTCGTCGGAGATTTTCCTCGGCGACCCGACGTACCACCGCGAGCTGCTCGCGGACCGTCTCGGCATCTAAGACGTGTTGACGCGAGAGTCGCTCACGAGCGGCGACTCGGTATTAGACCTCGCCACGGCCACTCCGGCCACGCGAGTCAGTGACCGCGTTCTGCTCATCGTGCACGGGCTGCCGAAGGCCCCGGGCATGGGCCGTCACGCCGCGGGCATGTTGCCCGAACTGGCCGACGCGCTCGCTCAAGAATCCGGATGGACGGTGGCGACCGCCACCTTGTCCGGCGTGGGTTCCTCTACCGGATCATTTTCTGCCCCGACCTGGCGCCGCGATATTGACGAGGTCATTGCCACCTTCGGCGACCAACGCGTGTCGCTCGCGGGATTCGGCCTCGGCGGGGCATTGGCCCTTCGCGTGGCGGCCGATAACCCCGCGATCTACGGCGTGGCCACCTTCGCGACGCCCGCCCATCTCGATAAGTGGATGGGGGAACCGGCAGACCTTGCTCGATTGCTTCGGGCATCGGGAGTGATCAGTGCCCAGGTTCCCGACTTTGACGTCGAACCCTTCGTGGCGGACATTTTGGCCTGGGACCCCCTGGCGGCTGCCGCGGCCATTCCGCCGCGACGCTTGCTCGTCATTCACGGGGCGGACGACAAGGAAGTGCCGTCGTCAGATGCGCGTGACCTCGTCGACGCCGCCGACGGACACGGCGAGATTCGCATCATTCAATCGGCGGGACACGTGCTGCGAGCAGATCCTCGCGTGGTCGCCACCTTGCTCGGTTGGCTCGAGCGGCACCGCTAGGACAGAGCCGCCTCGTAGGCCTCGACTAAGGCCCGCGCACTGCGCTGCGGATCGGGCGATTCGGTAATGGCGCGCACCACCACGAAGTGCCGCAGCCCGGCCGCAATGAGGCCACCCACGTTGTGCTGATTCACCCCGCCGGTGATAAAGACCGGTCGGTCACTGTGGGCCTGAGCCCAGGTGGCGTAGGTCAGGCCCGTGCCCTCACGTCCGGGCTTGGTGGGAGTCGCCTCAATGGGACCCGCCGACAGATACGACGCGGAGGTCTGCAGGCCCGCGGTGAATTCGTCGGGGGCGTGGGTCGAGAGTCCGACGATGGCGGAGCTGCCCATGAGCAGTCGGCAGCGTTCGATGCTGACGTCGTCTTGGCCGATGTGCACGCCATCGGCGTCGAGGTCAACGGCTAATTCGGGACTGTCGTTCACGATGAAGGGAACGCCAAGGTCGCGGCACAGCGACCGCAAGGCGGGGCCCACGCGACGTTGCTCGGCCACGTTGTCGGTCTTGTCACGTAGTTGCACCACGTCGATGCCACCGGAGACCGCCTGCTCGACGCGACGTAGGAGGTCGTCAACGAGACCAATGCAGAGATACCAACGGGCGTCGGAGAGGTTCACGAGGAGTGACCCTAGGCGGGGTGCGCCGGCTCGTCGCGCCGGTCGGGCAGAATAGGCAGGTGCAAATTCCCGCCAAAGCCGACTACGCCATTCGGTCATTACTGACCTTGGCGGACAGTCACGGTGCCATGAGTGCCGAGCGACTCGCGCGTGAACAGAATCTGCCCCCGAAGTTTCTGGGCGCCATCATGAGCGACCTGCGACGCGAAGAAATCGTGCGTTCACGCCGAGGAGCCGAAGGTGGCTTCGAGCTCAACCGGCCGGCCGATCAGATCACGGTTGCCGACGTGCTGCGCGCCCTGTCGGGTCCCATGGCCGGGGTGCGCGGTCAGCGACCTGAGACCTTGGAATACGAAGGCCTGGCCCAACCGCTGCGTGACGTGTGGGTGGCGGTGCGCGCCAGCTTGCGTGACGTGCTCGAGCACGTGACCATCGCCGATATCGCCACGAACAATTTGCCGGAGGCCGTGACGCGCTATACGTCAGACCCCGACGCGTGGACCACGCACACCTCGTGAGGACGGTCATCTACACCGACGGCTCGTGTCGCGGCAATCCGGGTCCTGGTGGCTGGGCCTGGGCGGTGGGGGAGCACCTGTACGCATCGGGGGCCGATAGCCCGACCACGAATCAGCGCATGGAACTCACCGCGGCCCTCGAAGCGGTGCGCGCCTTTCCCGAGGGTCCCCTCGAGATAGTCAGCGACTCCACCTACGTCGTGAAATGTTTCAACGACAAGTGGCACGCCGGCTGGCGGCGCCGGGGCTGGAAGAACTCGCAGGGCCAAGCGGTGGCGAACCGAGACCTGTGGGAAGCCATCTTCGCGGTGACCATTGATTGTGGCCGCGACGTGACGTTTCGCTGGGTAAAGGGCCACTCGGGTGAGCCCATGAACGAGTTCGTGGACACCCTGGCGACCTTGGCCGCCGACGAAGGTCGCGGTCGATCTACCCCGACTCAGTAGTCATCGCGCCTCGGTAGGATAGGAAGCGCGCAAAGCGCCCCCGTGGAAAGGATGCTCGTGGCCCCCGAATCCCAGAACTTTGATGTTGTCGTCATCGGTGGAGGACCTGGCGGTTACGCCACCGCCCTTTACGGAGCGGCCGCCGGCCTGAATATCGCCCTCGTCGAGCGCGACACCTTGGGCGGCACCTGCCTGCAGCGTGGCTGCATCCCCGCGAAGGAATTCCTCGAGACTGCCCACGTCAAGCGCACCATTGAAGCCGGTGCCGAATTCGGTCTGTCAACCTCAGGTCTCAGCGTCGACTTCTCGGTCTCCCAGGCTCGCAAGAACGACGTGGTGAACACCTTGACCACGGGTCTGACGGGACTGCTCAAGGGTCGCAAGGTCACCGTGTTTTCCGGCACCGCTCAACTGCAAGCCGCCAACCAGGTCGCCATCCTCGACGGTGCCGACGCGGGTACCACGATCAGCGGCACGAACGTCGTGCTGGCCGCCGGCTCGGTGCCGCGCACCATTCCCCACTTCGACATCGACGGCACCACCATCGTGACCTCCGACGAGTTCTTGTCGCTCTCCTCCTTGCCCGCCACCGCGGCGGTCATCGGTGGCGGTGCCATTGGTTGTGAATTCGCGTCCATGCTCGTTGACATGGGCTCGAAGGTCACGGTCCTCGAAGGTCTGCCGAACATTCTGAACGGCTGCGACACGGACGTGGTCGCCGTGGCCCAGCGCGCATTTAAGAAGCGCGGCATGGACATTCGCACCGGCGTCACCATCACCGGCCACACCCCGAAGAAGGGCGGCGGCACCACGGTGCACGTCGACGGTGGCGAGGATGTTGAGGTCGACATGGTGATCGTGTCGGTCGGC
>CAISIU010000112.1 GCA_903885505.1 uncultured Actinomycetes bacterium
TAGCCAACGACCGACGCAAAGACAATGACCACACCACCCATGGTGGGCGTGCCGGCCTTGTGCTGATGTTGCGGACCATCTTCTCGAATGCTCTGCCCCATCGAGCGAGCCCGCAGATACCGAATGAGCATCGGGGTCAGAAAAATCGTCAGCAAGAACGCGACGCCGCCGGCTTCCATCAAACTCAACATGGTGACTCCAGTAACTCTCGAACGGTGTCGACGTCAGAAAAAGTGCTAACCGTCGTACCGATAGTTTGCGTGCTTTCGTGACCCTTGCCGGCGATGATGACAACGTCATCCGAGGTGGCCATCGAGAGTGCGTAGGCAATCGCCTGACGACGATCTAGCTCCACGTGGAAGTGCTCGCTGTCGTGCGACCCGATGATGTCACGCGCAATGTCGGCGGGATCCTCACTGCGCGAATTATCCGTCGTGATGATACGGATATCCGCAGAGTGAAAGGCAATGTCGCCCATGACGGGGCGCTTCTCTCGGTCTCGGTCGCCACCACATCCAAAGACCACGAGAATGCGGCCGGTCGTCATCGTGTGGGCGTCGCGCAAGATCTGTTGCAAGCCGTCGGGAGTGTGGGCGTAGTCGACGACGATGTCGGGACGACGATGAATGACTTGATATCGACCGGGAACGGCGGCCAGTCTCGAGGCCGCCTCGGCGATGTCGCGATCGGGCGCATTGGTCAACTCCGATACCGCCGCCATCGCCGCGGCGAGATTCAAGACATTCACCTCGCCACCCACGGGGGCGGTGAATTCGTAGCCACGCCACCAACCGCTGATCTCACTCCACCCCACGTGCAACGAGGTGAAGTCGGCGGTGGAAACCGACATGGTGGGCACCCTTGACTGCGCCAGCAGACGTTGCCCCCACGTGGAGTCGACCACCACGCCACGACGGCTGTGCTCGGGCGTGAACAGAAGTGCCTTAGCGGCGAAATAGCTGTCCATCGACAGGTGGTAGTCGAGGTGGTCATGAGAGAGGTTGGTAAAGACTGCCACCTCCGCAATCACGCCATCAGTGCGCCCTTGGTCAAGTGCGTGGCTGGACACCTCCATCGCCACGATGGTTCCCGCTCCCTCGCGATCAAGAATCTCGCGGAGGCTACGGAATAATTCCGGCGGCGCGGGAGTCGTCCGCACGTGCGACAAGGTGCCCATAGCGGTGGCAGATTCGCCGAGCGCGAGGGCCAAATCGCGAACAAAATGGGTGACCGACGTCTTTCCATTCGTGCCGGTCACTGAGACAATCCGCAATTGATTCTCGGGATTGCCAACCATGCGAGCGGAGATCTGTGACAGCAGCTCACGAATCTCGCTCGCGCTCACCACCACCGTGGGGACGAGGTCACTCGGTGCCGTCGCCACCACCGCCACGGCACCATGGGCGATGGCATCGGGGATGTACGCCGTACCATCAGACATGGTGCCCGGCACGGCAACGAAAAGAGAGCCCGGCTGACAATCCCCCGACAAGTTGTCGATGCGTGAGATGTCGAGGTCGCCCAGGGCCGACAGCCGTGGATCGAGGTCGCGTGCCTTCATCGCGTCACGTCCGACGACACGCCCGCGGCCACCTTGACGCCACTGCGGAAAGTGCCCGACAAGGGAACGCCGTAGTGGCGAAGTGCATAACTCATTACCCGCTGAAAGACGGGAGCAGCCGCATCGCCACCGAAAATGCTGGTGGTGGGGCGCTGTAGCAACACAATCATTGACAAGGTGGGGTGGTCGGCGGGAGCAAATCCGACGAAGGACGCGTTGTACGCCCCATTGACGTAGGCCGCCACGCCCGGTCGCGGCATCGCGGCCGTTCCCGTCTTGCCGGCCACCGCGTAGCCCGGGATGATCGCCTTGAGACCGGTGCCGACTCGCACCACGTCTTGGAGCATGTTGTTCAAAGTCTGCGCCACGGTAGGCGAAAAAACTCGATACGACAGCGACTGAGGCGAGGGAGTCGGAACGCCCGTGGAGCTGATGGTGGCTCGTACCAAGGTGGGCTCGATGAAGACTCCCCCATTGGCGATGCAGTTGTACGCGTCGAGCACCTGAATAGGCGTGACCGCATCGACTTGGCCAATCGGAAGCGACGCCATGTCCGAGTTGTGCCAACTCGACTGACCCACCAGTAGGCCGGCACTTTCTCCCGGAAAGTTAACGCTCGTGGTCGCCCCAAACCCAAGTCGATTGACCTGGTTCAACAAATTGCTCTCCCCCACCTGCTTTGAAATCAGGTAGGTGCCAATGTTCGATGAGGCCGCGAGAATTTGAGTGGCGTTCAAGTGAAGGGTTCCGTGACGCTCCGCATCGTGAAAGACGCGGGTGCCGACGACCACTGAATACGGGACGGTGTACGGCGTCGTGGGCGTGGTGGTGCCGAGCGAAATGGCCGCGGAGAAGGGCACAATCTTGAAGACCGAGCCGGGCTCGTACGTCATCGTGAAGGGAAGGTTGTTAATGGACTGCTGGATGCCGGGAACTCCGACGTCCACCCCCCACGTAGTGGGCGACGGCAAGCGTGAGTCCTTCACTCGTGTGTTGACGAGTGACGCGTCAGCCAGAATCTGGCCGGTACGCACGTCCATCACGATGGCGACGCCATCAAGAGCACGCATCGTCCGCAGCTGATTTGCGAGGGCTTGCTCGGTGATGTACTGCAGTGGAGTGTCGATGGTTAGCTCCACCGAGGAGCCCGGTACCGCGCGCTGAACGGTCTGCACCTTGGAGCCCGGCAAGTTGACGTTGTCGTGACGCATGGAAATACCGATGCCGGTCTGTCCACCGAGGAGAGACTGAAACTTGTACTCGAGCCCTGCGTACCCCTCTTGATTGGTCAAATTGCTGACCGAGGAGATTCCCGTCAGACCGACAGAGTGAACGCCACCGAGCAAACTGTGCGCGAGCTCACCATTGGGATAAACGCGAGCAGAGCCTCGCTGCACCAAGATGCCAGGCAAATTGGCCTTCGTCAACTTGTCGCCGTCGTCGAGGGACAGGCCGTTGGTGATCAGGGTGTGACCCGATCCGTAGTGAATGGTGAGAAGGGGAACGAGCTTGTCCACCGGCACGTGCACAAGGGGCGACAAGGCCTGCGCTTCGGCCAAGGGAGTTGTCTTTTGAGCGATTTGGATGTCGTCCGCCCACACCTCATCGGTCGGGGCCGACAGCGCGAGGGGCACGGCATTGCGGTCGTACAGGGTCCCACGATCTGCCGGAATCGCGAACTTACTGTGGAACTGCTTGTAGCTCAACGTGGCGTACGTGGAGTGGCGGTAGATCTGAATCCACGCCAGGTTCAGCACCACGACGACCCCAAAGATCAACGCCGCGTTGCGCATCAACGTCACGCGGTGCTCAAAGTGCGTGGCGTTATCGCGAACGAAATCGCGATTCTTCGCGGAACGGCGGACGCTGCGGCTCATTTCTGCGCGTGAGAAACCGTGGTCGCGACATCAGTCGCTGACGAGTGAGTAGTCGTCGTCACGGGCGCCGACACGTAGCCGGGCACGTGGGAGTCCTGGAGGACTCGCGAGATGGCGTAGCCGCCGCGCACATGGGGCACCGCCACGGGAACATCGAGCGAAACGCGGAGAATCTGAGACACCGATGTCGGCACCACCAAATTCGAGCCGCCAACCTTGGATGCCAAGTGCTCGGGGCTCGCGTTCTTGGTGATCTGGGATACCGCCGCGGCGTACTGCGACTGTGCGGTGAGCAATTGGTCCTGCACGTGAGCCAAGGCAACCTGGCGCGTATCGATGGACTGGACGACGAACATCGCGGCCACCGCTCCGACGGCCGTGATGACGACCAGCTGTCCCGTCCAGCTCAGACGAGCCCAGAGACGAAAGCCGGCGGTCCCGCGGTGAGAGACCGTGGAACGACGCGGTGCAGTCGCGACCCGCGGACGAAAGACGCCGTGGTCACCATGGTCGCGGAAGGGAAAGGAAATGACGCTCACGCGAGCTCCTTCAGTCGAGCGATACGCAAACGTGCCGAACGAGCGCGAGGGTTGCGTTCCACCTCATCCGACGACGCCAGAATGGCGCCGTGGCGCGTGACCTCTAGGGTCGAGATGGCCCCGCACACGCACGGCAGCTGCGGGGGGCAGGTGCACCCACCCGATTCGCCCTCGAGCATGAACTTCTTGACGACCTTGTCCTCGCCCGAGTGATAGCTCATCACGACAAGAACGCCACCAGGGGCAAGAAGTGAGATGGCGGCGTCGAGACCTTCGCGCAGTTGTGCTTCCTCGTCATTCACGACGACGCGCAGCGCCTGAAAGACGCGAGTGGCCACGTGGCCACGGCGGCGAGCAGCCGCTGGCACCGCTCGCTCGACGGCCGATACCAACTCTGAGGTTGTGGTCGGCAGCGCCGCGATGACGGAGCGAGCAATCGCGCCGGCGAAACGAGATTCGCCGTGTTCGCGAAAGAGGTCGGCGAGTTCGTACACGTCGGCCGACGCGATGTACTGAGCGGCAGTCTCGCCCTGGGTGGTGTCCATACGCATGTCGAGAGGGGCGTCGTAGCGAAAGGAGAAACCACGGCTCCCGTCATCGAGCTGCGGCGATGACACGCCCAGGTCCATCAACACGCCGCGAATCGGCACGTCGTGAGTGAGCGGACGAACCAAAGTGGCCATGGAGGCAAAGTCGCCCGCCACGACGGTCGAACGATCGCCATAGGGGGCAAGGCGACGTCGTGCCGCCTCGCGAGCAATGGGATCGCGGTCAATGCCAATGATCCGCACCTGGGGGTAGCGCTCCAGCAGAAGGGCGCTGTGCCCTGCCCCACCCAACGTGGCGTCAACGATGATGCCGTCCTCGACGGCCATCGCGTTCACCACTTCAGCGGCGAGAACGGGTTCGTGTACGAAGTCCTGGGTCATCTGCAGCCCTTCGACCAACGTCACCGAGTGGGGGCTCGGAGCGACACCCAACGGCAGGGCGGAGGAGAAATCACCGTTGGGGTTGGTCGGAAGGCTGCGCATGGTCCAGGGCCAGCGCTTTACACGGGAGTGGGCATCACCTTTCATTGGTCAGACTCAGAGCTCTTGAGGTCGGCCGCCGGCTTTGCCGTGACACGGTCGAGGCGCTCGGGGTTCCAGATTTCGAGGTAGGCCCCGACGCCGATAATCACGACGGGTTGGTCAAGGTCGATGCCCGCGTGTTGACGCTGACGTTCATTCAGCAACATGCGACCCTGGGCGTCAACCGGCACTTCGGTGGAGTTCGAGAACAAGAGGCGGCGGCGGTTGTTTTCCGCCTCGGTCAACGGGCCCTTGGCGTTGATCTCGTCTTCCCACTGCTTTTCGAAGGCGCTATTGGGTCCGACCCACAAACAGCCCTGGTCGTAAATCGTGATGTTGGCGAGGCCACCGAAGACGTCGCGGTACTTCGAGGGAATGACGACGCGACCCTTCGCATCAATCTTCTGCTCGTGCCGACCGCGCATCAATGTCATGGACCCCTCCTTGGAGGAAACCATACCACTTCGTGGGCTTTCGCACCACTTATCACCCTTTTACACCACTTATTTCCCCTTGCCCCCACACCATGGAAATGAAAAAACCGGGGCCAAAGCCCCGGTCAATCCCAAAAACGTTGAAATTACGGCACAAGATGCAATTCTCGACGGGTCATGCCTCCCGCCTGATCGATCACCTCGCGAGCAATGAAGTCGAGGACGGCAGGGTCAAATAGGGCGGCCGCCCCACCGGCACCCTCAAGATGCCCTTCGAGGCCCTCAGGATTTCCCACCACGTGGGCCACATTCCCCTGGGTGCCCCGAGGCAACAACGTGGCGATGAAAGCACCCTCGCGAACGCGCCATTGGGTTACGCCGACCAGCTTTCGCGAACCGTGAAAGACCTCGCCCGGCCCACGGCCCGCGAAACAGGCTGCGGCGTAGTCGCCTCGCAGGACTTCCATAGTCGTCGCTACCTCTACCGGTTCGTCGAGGTAATAGTCCAGAGCGCCGGCCCACCACTGTCCCACCTGCACCGCCATATCCGTCACATCTTCGATATAGCGAGGATCGTCGCGGGGAATCCACAGATCAAGCCAGACATCGTCCGGTTCAATTCGCACGATGCCTCCCCCACCGCGGCGTTGGCGAAGGTTCTCGACCGAGCCAGCGAGTACTGACTCTTGTTGAGTGCTGCCCAAGATATGGAAGGTGTCGCTGACGTGAACCACCAACGCCGTCGCCTCAGTCAATCCGCGAACGACGTTGTAGTCATACAGTTCCTCGACGTCGTTCATGACGCCCTCGGCAGGTACGGCTCCCAGGTGGGATCGGGCGACTCCACGTGGCGCCATCGCCACCAATTGCCCTCCGGCGCCTTCGGCACGGTGCGCAAGCGCCAACCAATTTCGTGCAGGTAACGATCGCCCTTTTCCATGTTGTGGCGGCGGCACGCGGCCACCACGTTGGTCCACTCGTGGGCGCCCCCGCGACTGCGCGGAATGATGTGATCGATGGTGTCGGCGTGCTCCCCGCAATAGGCGCATCGAGATCCGTCACGTAGCAAGACGGCGCGTCGGGTAACGGGCGGGGTGCGTCGACGGTGCCCGAGTCTCGCGACGTGAAAGAGCCGGACAATCGATGGCACCTCTACATTCACCGATGGGGAGTGCAGTATTTCCGGATCGTCGCCGACCGCCACGGCTTCGGCGCGGCCGTCGAGCAAGAGCAGCACGGCTCGTCGTGACGAGACGAGCTGCAGGGGCTCGAAGGTGGCATTGAGGACGAGGACGCGCCTCATATCTCAAAAACTATCGGTTGCGCAGTGCGCGAGATGACCATGTCGCCGCGGCGAGAAGGTCATCGGCCGAGAGTTCCCCGTCCGCCACCGCCGTGGCGCGACGAAACTCGAAATACGCCTCACCGGGCAGTGGCAACAGTGGCCAGTGACGCCACCACTGTTGACGACGTAGTCGCCAGCCGGCGGCGATGAGGTGAAGCCCTCCTCGAGGGTGCCGCAGGATGGCTAACCAGAGGCGTGGGGGTACGAGTGACGTCTTAGAGGTCATCGTGGCGGCGGAAACGACTGCCGTCAAAGTCGCCCACACGATCGCGAACCTGCTGAGCAACACCGCGAAGCGATGCTCGGCCCAACGTCCGCAGGTGTCGTTCGGCAACGACGGCCGACGCGAACATGATGGCCACGCCCACGAATCCACCCACGGTGGACAGCGAGAAGGAGACCACGAGAACCGCGAGGCCTACGAGAAAACCGATGACCGCCCAGCGCAAGCGAACGCCGCTGTGGTGGTACACGTGGGTGGTCTTGACCGTTTTGGCGAAGTTCGGATCAGTGCTGGTGAGCGAACGCTCCATCTCGGCAATGATTCGCTGTTCATTTTCGGACAACGGCATAAGACCTCCCTGCGCAAATGGTACCCACTTTGCGCTTCGCGGTGACGTCGGCCATCGACTAGACCAAAGCGGTGAAAGTTTCCGCCATCTGCACCGGCAATATCTGCCGCTCCCCTATTGCTGAAGTCATCATCCGCGCCCTGGTCGCCGATGACCCGCTCCTTCACGGCAACGTCGAGGTGACGAGCGCCGGAACCGCACGCTGGCACGTGGGCTCACCCATGGACCAGCGCTCGCAGCGCGCTCTTCAGCGAGCGGGATATCACGACGACGGAACGCTAGGAATATTTGCCGACTCGGAGTTCTTGGCATCGCACGACCTGGTCCTCGTTATGACTCGCGAGCACGCGCAGGACATTCGCGCTCGACACCCCGACGTCGACATCATCTTGTTGCGATCGCTACTCGGCGCCGAACTCGATGTCCCGGACCCCTATTACGGCGATGATGCCGAATTCGACGCCTGCCTCGCGCTTATAGAGAGTGGTTGTCGAGAGTTGATTCCGATTCTGCGGGAGCGTGTCCGCGCAGAGCAACTTGGGGCAGGGTCAGACTGAGCAGAAACGCCACTGCCCCGACCGGGATGGCCCACTTAAAGATGGTCTCAATCGATTGTGCGAGCGACATTTTGATCACGGTGACCGCGACGGGATTCGTCGTGGCGAGCGTCGCCAGTCCGCTCGGCGTCAAGGTGGATGTGGAGATGCCGCTCAAGTTGGCGTGCAGCGCGACGGCGTTGGCGGCGAGTCGGTGAGGCAGGATGTTCGTGTAGACCGCACCGAAGACCGCCGTCCCCACCGATCCGCCCATCGACCGAAAAAAGTTGGCCGCGGCAGTCGCCGCGCCAAGATCCGAAAACGCCACCGCGTTTTGCACTGCCACGACAAGTACCTGCATCACCAAGCCGATGCCCACACCCAAAATGAACATGTAGAGCGCGAAGACGCCCCCGGAGGTGTTCTCGTGGGTGGTGCCCAATAGGGCCAGTCCGATGGTCATGATGCCCGTGCCGGCAATCGGAAAGGGTCGGTAACGCCACCCCTTGGCCAGCAGCTGTCCGGCGGTGATGGACATCGCGAACAAACCAGCCATCATGGGGATGAGGCGCAAGCCGGACGCCGTGGGCGAAATACCCTTCACGCTTTGAAAGAAGACCGGCAGAAAAGTCATCGCCCCGAACATCGCAAAACCCGTGACGAAGCCAATGGCCGAGCCGGACGCCACCACTCGATTGCGCATCATGCGGGGAGCCAAGATCGGCTCGGTCGCCCGTCCTTCGACCCGAAGGAAAACAATGGCCAACACGACGGAGGCGGTGATGAGGGCAATTGACTTCGTGCTCCCCCAAGCGAAACTGTTGCCGCCCAGCGACGTGAACAAAATGAAACACGATGCGGATGCCGTCAGCAACGCGGCACCGAGGTAATCAATCTTGTGAGCGACATGAGCGGCATCATCATGCAGAACAATGGTGGTGACCAGAAAGGCCACGATGCCGACCGGCACGTTGATACCAAACACCCAGCGCCATGACCAATGGTCGACGATAAACCCACCGATGAGTGGACCCAGCACGGTCGCCGCTCCGAAGGTGGCCCCAAAGAATCCGGAGTAGCGGCCTCGCTCGCGCGGCGGCACGATGTCACCAATGATGGCTTGTGCACCAATCATCAGACCACCGGCACCGAGACCTTGAATGGCACGAAAGAGGATCAGCTGAAGCATGGTGTGGGCAATGCCGCAAAGGACCGACCCCACCAGGAACGTTCCAATGGCCGTTTGAAAGAAGCCCTTGCGACCGTACATGTCGCCGAGCTTCCCCCACAGGGGTGTCGACACCGTCGACGCCAACAGGTACGACACCACGACCCACGACAAGTGGCTCGCCCCGTGCAGTTCACCCACGATCGTGGGCAGGGCGGTGGAGACCACTGTTTGGTCGAGGGCTGACAAGAACATCCCCAGCATGAGGGCGGACAAAATCGCGTAGAGCTGCTTCTTCGAAACGGTGGTCATCACACTCTCCAAGTACGAAGCGGTCAGCCTATGGGTCTTCAGTAGCGTGACGGTGTGGCGACCACAAATTTTTTTTCACTCCCGCTTCGCTTCGCCGCCTCGGCCACGATGGCCGGCATCACTCTCAGTGTCGCGACGGTGGCCGCGCTGTGTTGGTCAGGTATCTCCCCACGTAGTTACGAGGACTTCGTCACGTCGACATCCCCCTTTGTGCTCACCGTCTTAATGACGCTCTTCTTCTTCGTCATTGGACTGGACCTGGGGCACGAACTCAGCGATGGTTTTCTTCAAGATGCGCGTCAATCGCTCCCCGCCCTGTCCGCCGCGGCCGGCGGCATGCTCGCTACCGCGGGGTGTGCCCTGCTGATCGGCCATCTCGGCGCGCTCCCCGACTTGTCGCGGGGCTGGGGCGTGCCCATGGCGACCGATATCGCGTTTGCCCTTGCGGCGTTGTCGCTGTCGGGACCCCGTGGCCGTGAACTACGCCATTTCGTGTTGGTGTTGGCGGTGGCCGACGATATTGGCAGCGTGTTAGTGCTCGCTCTTACGGGCCAGCATCCCCTACGTGGGTGGTGGGTGCTGGCCGCCGTTGGCGGCTGCGTGGCGACCGTGCTGGTTCGCCGACACGTGCCGCTGATTGCCTGGCTGGTGGTGGCAGTGGCGCTGTGGGCGTGTTTCTATCGAGCTGGTATTGACGCGCCCTTAAGTGCCGTCGTGGTCGGCATGTGCGTTCCGGCATCGCAGAGGGTGAATTCCGCGGGCATCTTTCGAAGCCTCACGGCAAGCGTCAATATCGTGGTGCTCCCACTCTTCGCGCTCGTGGCGACGGGGGTTATCTGGACAAGCGTGTCGAGGGCACCGCAGGGAGTCGCCGTCGCGATTGGCCTCGCCATTTCGCGCATCGCGGGCAAGGTGGTGGGCATTGGCGCCGGTGCCATCATCGTGTCACGTTTGACCCATGTGCCGCGTCCGCCCCTCGCGCTGTTGCTGCCGATTGGTCTCATCTGCGCCATGGGGGTCACGGTGCCGCTTATCTTTGCGCACCAGGTCTACGGCGACTCCCCCACCTACGCCGTCACCACCGCCACCTTGCTGGGCGTTACGGTACTGAGTGGCGCGGCGGGGGTTGCTCTTCTTCGTCGGAGTCATCGATAAGGAGATTTCATGACGACGCGACTCACGACCATCTTGAACATTGACGTCCCCATCATGCTGGCAGGCATGGGTGGCGTGTCCTACAGTGATTTGGCCGCAGCCGTGTCGAATGCGGGCGGCTATGGCTGCCTCGGTGCCTCCACCATGTCGAGCGACGAACTGGCCAGCGAAATCGCGAAAACTCGCGAACTCACGGATCGACCTTTTGGTGTCGACTTGCTCACGGCCTTTCCCGATTCTCTCGACCGAAACATCGACCTCATCATTGAGGGCGGTGCCACCGCGCTCATTGCCGGACTCGGCATTCCGACGCGCGTCATCGAGACCTGCCACCGCCACGGCATCTTGGTGATGTCGATGTGCGGCAAGGTCGAACATGCCCGTCGGGCCGTCGATGCCGGTTGCGATGTGGTCATTGCCCAGGGCACGGAAGCCGGTGGCCACACGGGCACGGTGGCGACCTTTCCCCTCATCCCCCTCGTCGTCGACGCCGTGGGTGGCAGCGTCCCCGTAGTTGCGGCGGGAGGTATCGCCGATGGTCGAGGCCTGGCGGCCGCGCTCGCCCTGGGCGCCGATGGCGTATGGGTGGGAACACGCTTCATCGCCACCCCCGAGGCCCGCGCGCTCCCAGGCTTTCGCGAGACCATCCTTAACATTCGTGAAGACCAAACGGTGATTTCGAAGGCGTTTTCCGGAAAGCCCATGCGCGTGGCTCGAAATGACGTCACGGACTACTTCGAGGCTCACCGAGACGAGCTGCAGCCGTTCCCCGCGCAACTCATCGACTCATTCAACGTGGGTCGTTTCCACTTGGGCGGCGGTCCCGACGCGCAGGGAGTTGACCCCACGCGTGAGGGCTACCCCATGGGCCAGATCGCTGGTGCCATCGACGAAATCATTCCCGCGGCGCACATTGTGACGTCGATGGTGAGTGAGGCGCGCGAGATTCTCGCTCGTCTCGCGACGGACGTTCTTTAGAGCACGCCCACCGGGCAGCTCACACCGGTACCACCAATTCCGCAGTAGCCCTGAGGATTGGCGATGAGGTATTGCTGGTGATACTCCTCGGCGAGATAAAACGGCGCGGCGGGAGCAATCTCCGTGGTCACCGGCCCAAAGCCCGCCTCGCGAAGTCGCGCGGCATATTGCTCGCGAACCTCGTTCGCGATCCGCACTTGCTCTTCAGTCGTCGTGTAAATCTCGCTGCGGTATTGAGTGCCCACATCGGCACCTTGTCGCATGCCCTGCGTCGGGTCATGAGACTCGAAGAAGGTCGCGATGAGTTGTGCGTAGGTCACCACCGTGGGATCGAAATCGATTTCGACAACCTCGGTGTGGCCAGTATCGCCCGAGCACACTTCGCGATAGGTCGGGTTCGCGGTGAATCCCCCTTGATAGCCAACGCGGGTGCGCCAGACGCCCGAGATTTTCCAGAAGGCCTTCTCGGCACCCCAGAAACATCCGAGGCCCACGAACGCCGTCTCGAGATTTCCCGGACGTGGCGCCATCAGTCCAACCGCCAAAACCAGGTGATCGCGATCAACGATGAGCGGTTCGGGCCGGCCGGGCAAGGCAGTCGCGGCAGTCGGGAGGATGGTCTTGGTCTGCATGTCCTCAGACTAGAAGCACATGGAGTTTCTCGTAACCTACGCACATGGAGACCCACGACCTCGACAGTTTGATTCGCGTCATTCGTCTGGAGGGCGGACGAGTCACCTCAGCCAAGCGTGCTGTTGTGACGGTGCTGTTGGAATCCTCCGATCACCGCACTGCCGAAGAAATCGGACAACGGGTTCGCCAGTTGGCGCCCGAGGTGAGTCAGTCAACGACCTATCGCATCTTGGACGAATTGGTTTCAATTGGCCTCGCCCAGCACACCCATTTGGGCCGCAGCGCGGCCGTCTTTCACCTTGTGGGACGCCCCCACGGCCACCTCGTGTGCACCATCTGCGACCGATCGGTCGACATCGGACCCGACGCCTTTGAGCACCTCATTGCCGAAGCCCGACGATCGGCCGGCTTCATCGTGGACGCCCATCACCTCGCGGTATCGGGCGTGTGTGCCGAGTGCCAATTGGTGGTGGGCCACCACGCGAGCAACCATGGAACCACCGCCACGGATACGACGGGCAGCAAGAGCCAGCGCGGCGTTTCGTGACCCACGCGGTGCGATCCGGCCAGCAAGGTCGCGACGAGCGCCATTCCTGACGCCGAGCCCACGTTTCGAACGAGATTCACCGTCCCTGACGCCACTCCTCGGCGATCGGGGGTCACCGATTCCATGATGATCTGATTGCTCGTGGTGTTCATCATGCCGATGGCGGTGCCGAGAACGGCAAGCGATACGACCAGTTGCGGCGTTGTTCGTGCGAGAGCCACCCCCACAGTGGCGATCACGTGAACGGTGCCGGCGACCTGAATGATGCGACGCGATGACACCCGTCGGCGAATCGCTCCCGCGACGGTGGCAATCGCCATCAATCCCACCGGCACTGCCATGGTCACTAGGCCAGCGATGGTGGTGGATCGATGGAACTCATCGCGCACAATGAACGGAATGGCCACCAGGGTCCCATAGAAGACCACGTAGGTGGCGGCCAAGGAAATCAGAGAGATTCGTAAGGCCACTGAGTGCATGATTTGCGAATCAAAGAGCGGCGATGCGGCGTGCCTTTCTACCGAGACGAGCGCGATGCTCGCCACGATGCCGATGGCCACGATGCCGAGCGTCGGGCCACCCCACCCCGCCCGAGCGGCGTACGAGAAGCCGCCGAGCACTCCGCCGGCACTGATGGCGAGCACGACGGCTCCCTTGAAGTCGAGGGAACTTGACGGGAGCGACGTGCGACTTCGCGGCAAGAAGAGATGCGACGCGATAAAGGCGACGAGAGCCACGGGCGTCGACAAAATGAAGAGCCACCGCCATGGCAGGTGGCCCAATACCAATCCTCCGACCACGGGGCCGAGAGCTAGACCGGCCGCCTGCGCGGCCGCCTGGATGCCGAGTGCGGTAGAGCGATGATTCTCACGCACCGAGGTGGTCACGAGGGCAACGGAATTGGCCTGCACCATCGCGACGCCCACCGCCTGCACAATTCGCGACACCAAAAGAACAGTGAAGTTGGTGGTCACCACGCAGCCGACCGCTCCCAAGATGAAGAGGGCAAATCCATCGGTGTAGATCCGTTTGCGGCCGTAGGTGTCGGCTCTCTTCCCAAAGAGAAGCAGAGTCGTCACCACCGTGATGAAAGGCGCCAACCCGAGCCACATGACCTCCGATAGAGGCCTGCCCAAAGCCTTGACCAAGGTGGGGTACGCGACGGTAATGATGCCGCTGTCGAGTTGACTCGTTAACGCCCCCAGACATACCGCGGCCACGGCCAACCACTCGGCATGCGGCCAGTTGCGGATGAACGGGGGTCGTGCAGATTCACCTCGTCCCGGCAATTGCGCGGGCTCGCCGAGGTAATCAGGAAAAGACACCGTTCCATTCTGGCCCACCTCAGCGCACAACGAGAACTGCAATGTCACCATTTCCGCGCAAGTAACTAGTGATTGAAGTCTTACGTCCGCCTTAGGTGCGTCGGCTAGCGTCGCGACGTGATCGAAATTTCTCATCTGACGAAGACGTTCGGGGATGTCACCGCGGTGCACGACCTCACTTTTTCGGTTCAACCCGGCGAAGTGACGGGATTCCTAGGACCAAACGGTTCAGGAAAGACCACCACCATGCGGATGATCCTGGGGCTGCACCGCCCGACGTCCGGATCGGCCACCGTGAACGGCAAGAACTACCGCGACCTCGCCGCTCCGTTGACCGAAGTGGGTGCGCTCTTAGACGCGAAGGCCTTGCACCCCGGCCGCACCGCTCGCCATCACCTGCGAGCCTTGGCACTCTCGAATGGGATTTCGACATCTCGAGTTGCCGAAGTGCTCAACATCGTGGGGCTCAGCTCGGTCGCTGACAAGCGAGCCGGCGAGTTTTCCCTCGGGATGAGCCAGCGCCTCGGAATTGCCGCAGCAATTTTGGGTGACCCCGGCATTTTGATGTTCGATGAGCCCGTCAATGGGCTAGACCCCGAAGGTATTCGATGGGTTCGCGAATTCTTCCGCTTCCTCGCTTCGGAGGGACGTACCGTGCTGGTCTCGTCCCACCTCATGAGCGAAATGCAGCTCACCGCCGATCGCTTCATCATCATTGGTCGTGGTCGACTCATCACACAGGGCACTCAGGACGAGCTGTCCGTGCACGTCCGATCGACCGTCCGCGTCGTCACGGGCGACAATGACGCCCTCGCCGCGCTCATGACGCAGCGTGGCTGGACCCTCGAACGTGAAGGCGACGGCCTGCACGTCACGGGTGGCTCGGCTCGCGATATTGGCGCATTGGCTTTCGACAATCAGATTGCCGTCTACGAACTCAGCCCTCTCAATGCCTCCCTCGAAGAAGCTTTTATGGAGCTCACCGCGGGCGAAGCTCAATACACCGGAAAGGTTCAGGAGGCTTAGTCATGTCTCGAACAACTCTCGCCACCGTGACTCGTGCCGAATTTGCCAAGTTTCGAACTGCTCGTTCGTACGTGATCGGTCTCATCGTGCTCGTGGTGCTCTTCATCGGCATGGGTATTTTGATTTCCGGCCTGCAGAACGTCCGCGTGAGCGACCATCACGGCGGCTTCACCGCCAGCGAATTTGATTCCACCGCCTTTGCGCTTATTGGATACTTCTTCGCTCAATTCGCCGGTGGCGTCATTGGCGCACTCTTCGTCACCAGCGAATTCGCCACGGGGTCCATTCGCACCACCTTGGCGGCCGTTCCTCGTCGTGGCCTCTTCGTCATCGCGAAGGCCATCGTCGTGACTGTCATTGTCGGAATTGCCAGCGAAATTGCGGCATTCGTGTCATTCTTTGCGGGAACGGCCATTCAGCCACGGTCTGCGTTTGATGTCGTCTCCAACAAGGTGGTCGATTTGCCCATCGCATCATTGTCGGGACAGGGTGTTCTACGCGCGGTATTGATGTCCGGGCTCTACGTCACCCTGCTCACCCTCCTCGGCGTGGGACTCGGCCTCATTGTGCGTCACACGGCCGGCACCATCAGCATCTTCGTGGGACTGATTTTCATCGTGCCGCTCATTTCACTCGCCCTCCCGACGGGATGGCAGCAGGGCCTCGACAAGATCTTGCCGAGCAATTTGGGCCAATCCATGATTGCCATTAGCCAGCCGGCGAACAGTTTCTCGGCGGGTCCCGCGGCACTCCTACTCGGGGCCTACGCCCTCGGGTTTTTGTTGCTGGGTTACGTCCTGACCAATCGCCGAGACGTCTAAGTCGCCGCCGCACTACCGTGCGGCTATGGATTTACGACAGGCCTTACGCACCACTGGCGCCACTCGATCATTCACTGACCGCGAAATCGATCGGGACACTATTGCGGCCATTCTTGATGACGCGCGATTCGCTCCCAGCGGCGGCAACCGCCAAGCGTGGCGCGTCATCGTGGTCGAAGATGCCGCGAAGCGACTCGCGTTGCGCGACATTTATCTCGACACGTGGCACGACTACATCGCCCATATTTTGGGTGGACTGATTCCGTTTTCGCCCCTAGCGACGGACGATGACCGCGCCGTGGCCGCGGCCAAGCGCGACGATGCCATCGCAATCTCAAAACCTGATGGCTTCGCGGAAACCCTGCACGAAGCTCCGGTGTTGCTATTAGTGCTCGCAGACCTGTCACTGCTCGCCGCTCTCGACCGAGACTTGGACCGCTACCAATTTGCGGGCGGGGGGTCGATTTACCCCTTCGTGTGGAACGTCATCCTGGCCGCTCGAGACCGCGGCCTCGGTGGTGTGATGACGACGATGGCAGTGCGCTACGAGGACCGAGTTTTTGACCTCTTTGACGTTCCCGACGGATTTGGTGTCGCCGCCGTCGTCGCACTGGGCGAACCCACCAAAGCGTTGTCCAAGCTCACTCGCCAGGACGTCGCGTCGTTCGCGACTTACGACTCGTTCTCGGGCCCGGTGGTTGAGAATCCAAACAGGGCCGAGTCCTGACCGAAGCGTCGTGGTCCACGCCGCACGCGAGGGCGCTTCCCGTCCAGCGTGAGTGGCGAGGACATCATGCGCAGTGCCCCGGCGGGCGAGTCCGTCGTGACGACAAAATCCCCGTGGGCAATTTGTGGCTGAGCGAAGGCGCTTGACACCGTCTCAATGGGCGACGCGGGCACGCGCGCGTCACTCAAGCGATCTGCCCACGTAGCCGTGCCATCACGGGCGAATGCCTCGTCCAAAATGGCTCGGAGATCTGCTCTCGCGGTGACGCGACCGGCATTTGATGACCAGCGCGGGTCTCGCAAAACCTCGATATCGAGGAGCTCCACCAGTTTCGCGAATTGGGCATCAGTTCCGACGGCCAGCAAGATGAAGCCATCAGCAGTGCGCACCGGTCCGTAGGGGGCAATAGACGGATGATCGTTGCCCGTTCGCACGGGATCGATACCGGTGGCGAGATAGCCCTGAGCCTGGTTCACGAGAGCGGTCATGGTGCTCTCGAGGAGGGGCGCTTCAATGTGACGCGTCACTCCCCCGCGAGAGCGAGAAAGCAGGCCCGTGAGCAGGCCCACGGTGGCGTAGAGGCCGGTGATGACGTCGGCTACCGGGGCGCCGACTTTTGTGGGTTCGCCCGTCACGTCACCCGTGACGCCCATGAGCCCCGATTGCGCCTGAGCGAGCAAATCAAAGGCCGGCGTGACCGACAAGGGACCACCGCTCGACGCGGGAGACACCGTCACCCACACCAGGTCGGGAAATTGTTCACGCCACGAGGTGATTCCGAGCGCCATCGCCTGATGAGGCAGAAAATTTTCCACCACTGCGTCGGCCTCGGAGAGCAAGGTTTCAATGATGGCGCGGTCGTGACTGTCGGTCAGGTCCGCAATGACGTTTCGTCGGTGGCGGTTGACCGCGAGGTAATACGTTGCGTCCTCACCAAAACGTGGTGGTGCCAGACGGCGCACGGGATCGCCCTCCGGTGACTCCACTTTGATGACGTCGGCACCGAGGTCGCCGGCAATCATCGCGCACAAGGGCCCCGCCAAGACGCGAGAAAAATCGAGAACCCGGATTCCATGCAGGGGTAGGGTCTCGTCAGCGACCTCGCTGTCGATGTCCCAGAGCACTACAGAACCTTGGACAAGAAACCGGCAAGGCGTTGCGTACGTGGCGAGACGAGCATCTCGCGAGGGTTGCCCCACTCCTGCACCACGCCCTCGTCGAGGAAGTACGCCACATCGGCGACTTCTCGCGCAAAGCCCATCTCGTGCGTGACGACGACCATCGTCATTCCCGACTTCGCGAGGTCGCGCATCACATCGAGCACTTCACCAACCAGTTCCGGGTCCAGTGCCGAGGTCGGTTCGTCGAAGAGCATCAATTTAGGATCCATCGCCAACGCTCGCGCAATGGCGACGCGCTGCTGCTGGCCACCGGATAATTGGCTGGGGTAGCTCGCGGCCTTGTCCGACAGGCCGACGCGCTCAAGGAGTTCCTGGGCTCGGCGGATTGTCTCCGGGCCCTTCTTGCCGAGAACACGCTGCGGAGCAATGGTGATGTTCTCGAGCGCCGTCAGGTGGGGGAACAAATTAAACCGCTGAAAGACCATGCCGATCTGGGAACGCTCCGCACAAATCTGTCGTTCGTTCAATTCGTAGAGCTTGTTCCCGGATTGGCGGTATCCCACCAGCGAGCCATCGACTCGCAGCTCGCCCGCGTCGTGCTTTTCTAAGTGATTGATGCAGCGCAGAAAAGTGCTCTTGCCGCTACCCGAGGGGCCAATGAGGCAGGCCACTTGACCGCGCTCAACGGTGAGGTCCACTCCCGACAGCACTTGCACTGTTCCGAAGCTCTTCGAGATTCCGCGGGCTTCGACCATGGGCGTCGTCATGACCGCACCTCTCGATTTCCAAATCCCATACGGCGAAGATCTTGCTTGATGCGCTGCAGCGGCGTCGGCGGCATCGAACGGCTCGAGCCCTTGGCGAAGTGACGCTCGACGTAGAACTGACCGATAGAGAGCACCGTGGTGACCGTCAAGTACCACAGCGAAGCAACAATCAGCAACTGCATGGTCTGGAACGTGCGACTGGCGATATTGCTAGTGCTCTTGAGAAGTTCCGTCACCGCAATGGCGCTCGCCAAGGACGACGTTTTCAGCATCGAGATTAATTCGTTACCCGTCGGCGGAATGATGACGCGCATGGCCTGAGGCAAGGTAATGCGCCACATGGTCTGAAGGCGAGTCATGCCCAGCGCTTGGGCGGCCTCAATTTGCCCTTCATCGACGGCCTTGAATCCCGCGCGAACGATTTCGCTCATGTAGGCGCCTTCATTCAAACCTAGAGCGGTGAGAGCGGCCACGAAACCAGTGAACAAGGTGAGCACATTGACTGTGAGGAAATGCGGTCCGAAGGGAAGGCCGAACTGAATTGTCGGATACAAAAAGGCAATATTGAACCAGAAGAGAATCTGCACGTACACCGGCGTGCCTCGGAAGAACCAGGTAAACAACCAGGCCGAGGAACTGACAATTCGGTTGGGCGACATGCGCATCACCGCAGTGATGACGCCGAGAGTGATCCCGATGGCCATGGCGAACACCGTGAGTTCGAGGGTTAGCCACAAGCCGCGGAAAATGCTGGCGTCAAAGATGTAATTGCCCACCACGTCCCAGAAGAAACGCCAGCGCATGGTGCTCGCGCATACCTGGTGCGAGTGACCGTTCACGAGTACTTGGTGGCACTCCTCGAGTCCCGTCGGAACCTTTGAGAGCAGGGTGTTGATGAGCATGGCGGCCGCCACGGCGACCAGGGCCATGGTGAGCCAACGCCCATAATGACGAACGGGGACGACCTGTAGTGGTGCGTCCCCGTTCGTCGTCATGGTTAGTGATGTTACGCCGAAAGCGTCTTAGCTCTTGGCTCCGTTGAGGGTGACCTTGGCAGCCGTGACCGAACCCGCAGCGACGCCCCACTTGGTCAAGATCGCCTTGTAGACACCGTTGCCGATGAGGACCTTGACGGCAGCCTGAATCGCCTTCGCGAATCCGAGGCCGGCAGTGGTCTTCGCCGTGGTGATGCCGTACGGGGCGATAGCGAAGGGCTTACCCGACAACTTGAACTGCTTTTTCGACTGGGCGACGATGTAGCCCGCGACCTGTGAGTCAACGAAACCCACATTGTCTTGACCCGACAAGATCGCCGTGTTAGCGGCGTTCTGGTCACCATAGGAGTGAATGGTTAAGTGCTTGTTGCTCGGGCACTTGGCGGCCTGAGCCTGAGCGTCAGACTCTTCGGTCGTTCCCGATTCCACCGAAACCTTGTAACCGCAGAGCGATGCCAGGGTGGTGAAAGAGGTCGTGGTCGACGACTTGACGTAGAAAGCCTCACCGGCGGTGAAGTAGTCCACGAAGTTCACGCTGGCTTCACGAGCCTTGGTGTCGGTGAACGACGAGTTGCCGATGTCGTACTGGCCGGACTGGATGCCGCCCAAGATGGTGTCGAAGCTGATGTTCTGGCTCTGCACCGGGACGCCCAAGGTGGTGCCAATGGCCTTAATTAGGTCAATGTCAAAACCCACGATGGTGGAACCATCGGTCGAGATGAACTCGTCCGGCGGATACGACGCGTCAGTTGCCGCGATAAGAGTCTTGCCCTTGTACGAGGCGGGAACGAGTGCGGCAGCGGCGGTATTCTTCGTCGCGACCGGCGTGGCGTGCGCGTGCGTCGTTGCCCCAGCCGTTACGGCCACGGTCGTCGCCAGCATGATGGAGCTAAAGATCGCTCCGGAACGAATTAGACCCTTGCGGTTCATTCGCGTCTCCCCTGTGATTGATGCCGCCCTTATCAGCGGTGTGTAAGTTTTAGCACGAAACGACTGAGGATGCCACTCAAATTTATGAGAAATTTCTCATTTCTGGAACGATGGCCAGTGTCCTGCTCGCTGTGGCGTCAGCAGCATGTCCGTGAACTCTCGGTTGAGGAATTTGACGCCATTGCAGTAAATCACCGGCCACTTCCAGAATGCGCACGGGATCGGTCAGCGGCGTGCGCCAGGTGGGGTCAGCCGCCACATCGAAGGCGAGGGATGTTCCATCTCCAAATTGCACAAAGGCGGCGTTACGCCCGACCGACACGGCGAGGTTCGCTTCGGACAGCCGACGGTCGGTCGGCCATTTCGGAGTGCGATCACCGATAAAGACGTATCGCCAATCCCATTCGTAGTGCGCGTAGCGCCGCCACGTGGTGTCGGGATTGTCAAAGAGGCGATACAGAGATTCACCGTCGCAGCTGCGAGGGATATCAACGCCCACCGCTTCCGCCAAAGTCGGAAGGATGTCGACATTTTCGGTAAAGGCATTGACGACACCGGACTCGCGACGGGGGTCTCGCCAAATTCCCACGATGTGATAACTCTGCGGGAAATAGGCCAACTTCTCTTTCAACCCGTGATCGCCTAGTTGCTCGCCGTGATCTGCCACGACCACAATCAACGTCTCGTCGTCCTCGCCACGTTCGACGAGAGCATCGGAAATTCGACCCAATTGAGCGTCCAGCTCGGCGATCATGCCGTAGTACTGGGCAATCATGTGGCGTACACCCTCTTCGCTGCTCGGGGCGGCGGTGGCGTCCATGTGTGAGACCACCTGGAAGAGCGGGTCTCGGTCCTCGAGAGGAATAGGCGTGATGGGAAGATCGACGCGGGCGGGGTCGACCAGTGTCGAGTACTCCCCCGCGGCCGCGTAGGGCGGATGTGGGCGTAGATAACTCACGTGCGCGGCCCAGCCCGACGGCTGACGGTCCAGCCATTGGAGAAAACGGTCGGTGACAAAGGCAGTAAGCGAGTCAGCGGCCGGACGCTGTGACTCGCTGTCGAGAACGTCATGCCAGGTCGCACCTGCCGGGATGTCGTGGCCACGTGCACGTAGTTCTCGCACCCACGGACCTTGATCCTCTGACATATAGAGGCCGACCGACATGCCTTCAAGGACTCCGTCGTAATTATCGAGGCGTGGGTCATCGCCGCCCACCGCACGGTCGGGGTTCACCCCCTGATCGGTGTAACCAAAGAGGGTGGGGTCATAGCCCGCATCGCGCAGCACCGTCGCGATGTTGGCCAGACCACGTGGGGCGGGCGTGCCGTTCGCGACCACACGATTGTTCATCTGATAGGTCCCGGTGTACAGCGCAGCGCGTCCCGGCGAACACGGAGCCGCCTGAGAGTAGTGCTGCGTGAGTCGAATTCCTTGGCCCGCCCAACGGTCGAGAGTGGGCGTCTCAATGAAGCGGTTTCCCGCGGCGCGATAGGCGTCAGCGCGAAATTGATCGAGAGTAAAGAAAAGTACGTTCATCGGCTGACTACAGCTCGAACATGCTCACCGAGAACTCGGAATTCATCCGCAACGTCGGCACAGATTCCTCCCATTTTGAAAAACGAGTGGACCATGCCCTTGGCTTCGAGGAGGTCAACATGAGTGCCGTAATGCTCCAGTAGTCCGGCGTAGGTCACGGCCTCGTCGCGAAGTGGGTCGCACTCCGCCACCACGATGATGGTGGCCGGCATGTTCTCGAGGTGGTCGGCCAGAAGCGGCGTAATACGGGGATCAGTGTGATTGGCCCCCTCCCCCAGATACTCGCGATAGTGATAGTGCAGGTGGTCCATTTCCAAAATGTATCCAGTGGCAAAACGGTGAGCTGAATCGGTGACCAGTTCGGGACCCATCGTTGGGTACAGAAGGACTTGGACATCCACGATGTCAGTTCCCCGCAATTCCTGGGCGGTCACGGCAGCCAATGTGCCACCCGCCGAATCGCCCGCCACCACGAGTCGTCGACCCGCCAATCCGAGCGCCTCGCGGTCGAGCGAAATGCTGCGGGTGGCCGCTATCACGTCGTCCACCGCGGCGGGGAACACGTGCTCGGGGGCGAGGCGATATTGCACGGAGATCACGGGGGCAGCGAACGCGTCGGCGAGATGACGAGCAAGACCGTCGTAACTGTCCAACGTCCCAAGGACAAATCCCCCGCCATGGAAGTAGACCGTCACGGCGTGGCCCGCGTCGTTAAAAGGGACGTAGAGCCGTGCCTCGAGACCACACGAGAGGACAATGTTGCGTACCTCGGCCATCTCCACTGGCGACGTCTCGGTCAGTGCCGACGCAGCGAGGTGGGCAGCACGGCGTTCGCCAATCGGCGTCTCGCGAGGGTGAGGGGCGGGGCTGCTTGCCAAAAACTCAACAATCGCCTGAAAGTCGGGGTGAAGCGGGCTCATAACAGGAGCCTACGCAGATACCTCACCGAACAGTGAGACCCGACGTACTGCGCTCTCGAGCGAGTGCCTACTCTGGGTTCGTCGAGTAATTCGTCTGTTATCAAGAAAGATTCTCATGGCCCGCTTTTCATTTACCGCCCCCAGCACCTTTTCAGCGGGCGACGCGCTCGCGTACCTCGCGGACATGCAAAACGCGAAGTCCTGGGACCCCTCCATCTCCTCGGTCGAACGCCTTGACGACGGCGACCTGCGCCTCGGCAGTTCGTTCCGCGTCATCCTGAGCTTCTCCGGACGCGACCTCGACCTGACCTATCACGTCACCGAATTAACGCCGGGACAGTCGGTGACATTGCGAGCCGAGAGTCCCCTGTTTATTTCCCAAGACGTGGTTCGCATTTCTGAGGGAGACTCGGGCGTCAACGTCCACTACGAAGCAACCTTGACAGGACGCGGATTCGCGCGGGCTTTAGATCCCTTCTTCCACCTCTCTATTAATCACTTTGGTCGTCAAGCTGCGCCGCACTTGCGCGTCGCGCTTCAACCGTGAGTCGCAGCCGTTGGTCCTCGCTGGTTGACCGCGCCCTCGAGGCATCAGTCGTCGGAAGCTTCACCAGGGTGGGCAGTTCGTTGCGCGCGCAGGGCGAGGCATGGACTGACCCCGAGCACCTGAGCCGCCGGCGCGTCCTTGTGACTGGCGCCACGTCGGGAATCGGTCTCGCCGCCGCGCTGCGTATGGCCCGCCTCGGCGCCCACGTCCATCTCGTCGGACGCAATCCTCAAAAGCTCAGTGATGCCGAACGTCAAGTGGCCGCCGTTTCTGAAGGTGACGTGTACTCGCACCTCTGCGACCTGTCGAGCTGTCATGGCACCCGCACTCTCGCCGACCAACTCGGATCAAGCAACCTGCTCATCGACGTCCTCGTGCATAACGCCGGTGCCTTGCTCAGTAACTTCACCCTGACGACCGAGGGCGTCGAGACCACGGTGGCCACCCACTTACTCAATCCCTACTTGTTGACCGAGGCGTTGCTGTCGTCCAACACTCTGGCCCCCGCCGGACGAGTCATCACCATGTCGTCGGGCGGGATGTACACCCAGCGAGCTGACATCGACAAACTTGAAATGACGGCGGCGGACTACTCCGGTTCCGTGGCCTACGCGCGGGCCAAGCGGGCACAAACGTTGCTCTCCCAATATTGGACGCGGCGTTACGGCGATTCTGGTCGTGGCTTTCACGTCGTTCACCCGGGCTGGGTCGACACTCCCGGCGTCGACGAGGGCCTGCCTCTGTTCTCCAAGGTCATGGGCCCACTGCTGCGCAGCCCCGACCAAGGTGCCGACACCTTGGTGTGGCTGGCGGGCCAGGCCGATGGTGAGCCCGCATCCGGGCAGTTCTGGCACGACCGTCACCCACGATCGCTCTATCGCGTCCCGAGCACTCGGCTTAGCCCCGAGCAGGAAGTTCACCTCGGTAACGACATCGCCACCTGGTGCGACGAGCGAATCGCTGCCGTTCTCGGGCCGGAATAAAAACATAAATGCGGGACCCGAAGGTCCCGCATTTACGGCTGCATCGGAAACCGAGTCATTTCTGACCCGACACCGGTGGAGCGGTAGACCGGTCTCGAACCGGCGACCTCAACCTTGGCAAGGTTGCGCTCTACCAACTGAGCTACTACCGCAGTGGGTTACATATTAGCCGACGCGCCAAGCGTGTCTGACGGGTCGGCCAAGAGGAGGGCTGCTTCATCACGCAAAAGGCCCATGAAGTGTTCTAAATCGGCAAAGCGCTCCCCGCACCCGAGCACGCCAAATTCCAAGTTGTCGCAGTAGCTAATCACCGTGACGTTGAGTGCGAGGCTGGCCAGTAGCGGCCCGACGGGGGTCACTCGCTTCACCTCGTGGCCGCCCAGCCACAGCGGAATCGGCGGTCCGGGGACCGACGATACGGTCACATTGGCCAAAGTCGGAAGATGGTCGAACAGGGAGACCTCGTGGGCCACCTTGCCCGCCAACGAGGTCAGGGTCGGGCCCACCGCGGAGGCCAAATTCATGAGGAGACGACCGCTCTTTTCACGGGAGGTCTGCGCCTGATGGGCGACGGCCTCAGTAATCATCGAAAAACGAGCGTTGGGATCAGGCTGCGTGGCGCCGAGATACAGCAACATGGCGGAAATCTGGTTTCCCAGGTGCGCTTCGGCCCCATCGGCGCGGACATTGATCGGCACGTAGGCCACCAAGTCGCGCTCGAGGTCATCGCCCCGCTCGAGGCAATAGCGACGAAGGGCGCCGCCGGTCACTGCCATCACCCAGGCGGTGACGGAGCCGCCGCGTTGTTTTGATGCTTGCTTGACCTGCGCCAAGGACACGACCTCGCGACGCAGAATTCGCGAACTCGACGGCGTTCCATTCAGCGATGTCCGTGGGGCACTGAGAAGCGACGGCACTTCCTTCGGCTGATGGGGCGCCGACACCATGGATTCCAGGGCGTCGGCCAAGCGGCTCAATCCCGCGGTGAGGGTGTCCACAATGGCCACCGGACGATGCACGAGGTCTGACATGACCTGCGGGATAAGAGACTCCGGCGTGGGCAAAGGACCGGGCGCGACGCGACCACCCGGACTGGGGGCTCGAACTTCGGGAGTGATGTCGAAGAGGCCCGCGAAAGTTGCCGCCCCCGAGACGCCGTCGGCGAGCGCGTGGTGCACGCGCATCACGACCGTGGCCGTCGATGAACCGGTGTGGTCGATGTACCAGAGGTCCCACAGTGGTTGGTCGGCCGGCAAGGGGGTCGCCATCAGATTGGCGATGAAGTCGAGGAGGTCCGATTCCGTGGCGTGATCGGGCAGACCGTGGAACTTCACGTGGTGGTCGACATGAAAGTCTGGGTCACCCACGCGAATGGGCCAGCCGAGATCAAAAGGGGGCCGAAGGACGCGCTCGGTGAGCACGGGAATTTCGTGAATTCGTTCGGCGATGACTTGACGTACGCGGTCAAAACGCTCGTGAGCCGAACTACTGCCGTCGGGTAAGGCCAATTCGACCACGGCACCAATCTGCAGTGGCGTGGACGGAACTTCCAGCGTCAAAAACGCGCTGTCCAGCGGGGAGATGGGGTGCGAACTCATCGGCCCGTACTCCCAAAGCCCTGTTCACCGCGCGTGGAGCTCGCTAATTCCTCGTGTTCGTGGAAAGCCCATTGCGGCGTCGGCGTGATAACTAACTGGGCAATGCGATCGCCCACGGAGACCTGAAAGTCCTCGCTCGGATCCGTATTGATCAACGCAACCATGATTTCGCCGCGATAGCCCGCATCAATGAGCCCGGGCGCGTTGATGACGGTCACCCCATGGCGTAGAGCGTTGCCGCTTCGCGGCAACACCAATCCGGCGAATCCGTCGGGAATAGCGAAAGCCCACCCGGTGTGGATGAGCGCGCGACCGCCGCCGTGACCGATGGTCACGTCGTCGACAGACACCAGGTCGGCCCCCGCATCATTGGCGTGCGCGTAGGCGGGCATCACGGCCAATGGGTGCAAGCGGGTGACCTCAAGCTTCATCGTCTGAAGGCTAGTGCCATGAACCTCCGGTCGCCATGGCCTCAGTAGTCTCGCGTCGTGCTGGTGTGGATGGATTTAGAGATGACGGGCCTCGAGCCGGAGCGTCACGTGATCGTGGAGATTGCGACCCTGGTGACCACTGACGATCTCGAGATCGTTTCCGCCGGACCTGATCTGGTCATTCATGCCAGCCCTGACGAGCTCTCCCAGATGGGCGACTTCGTCACTCAAATGCACACCTCGTCAGGCCTCCTTCCGCAGATCACCGCCTCCACTATTTCCGTGCGTGACGCCGAACTCGCCACTCTCGCATTTTTGAAAGAGCACGTTCCCGCGGGGAAAATTCCGCTGGCCGGAAATTCCATCGGCACTGATCGCCGCTTCTTGCAGCAATACATGCCCGAGCTGGAAGCCTTTTTCCACTATCGAAACGTGGACGTCTCGACCATTAAGGAATTGGGTCAGCGCTGGTTCCCCGTGGCCATGACGCAGCGTCCCGACAAGGCCACCACCCACCGCGCCCTCGATGACATTCGCGAATCCATCGCGGAACTGGCCTTTTACCGATCTCAACTATTCCGCGACAACGACGTCACCCCTTAGGAGAGCCATGAGCACTGCCCTCAGCATCAACGAGGCCACCGCGGCCATGACCGCGGCCGGTCAAATTTTCGAAATGGACACCGTGGACATTCGCGGCGTCGCGACGCGCGTCTGGAAGCATGCGCCCGCCACCTTGCGCAGCGTGCTCGACCTCTCGCTCAACCACGCCACGAAAGACTTCCTCGTGTACGACGACGAGCGCTACACCTTCGATCGCCATTACCGATACGCCGCCACTTTTGCGCACCGCTTGCGCGAGATGGGCATCGAGACGGGTGACCGTGTTGCCATTGTGTCGAGAAACCTCCCCGAGTGGCCGATGGCCTTCTTCGCCACGGTGGGCCTCGGCGCCATCTCGGTCCCGCTGAACGCCTGGTGGACGGGCGACGAACTCGAATACGGCCTCAGCGACTCGGGTGCGCGGATGGTGATTGTCGACAGCGCACGCCTCGAGCGACTTCGCCCCCACCTCGACCGGTTGGAATTCTTGACTGACGTCATCGTCGTGAGTGAAGACCGCTCGGTTGCCCCCGACCTCGGCGATCCCCACCCCCGCGTACGTATTCGCAGTTTCCAGGACGTTCTGGGCGACGTGGCCGATGACGTCACTTTTCCCGACGCCACTATCGCGTCAGATGACGACGCCACCATCTTTTACACCTCGGGTACGACCGGACGCCCCAAGGGTGCGGTCGGGTCACACCGAAACGCCATCAGCAACTTGATGAACCTCTTCTTCGTCGGCCAGCGCGCCACCATGCGCTTTGGCGGTGGCAACGTCGACGCTGATGGCCAATCGATTCAGAACTCCTATCTCCTCAATGTGCCCCTCTTTCACGCCACGGGCTGCTTAGCCATTTTGATCGTGAACGCGGCGTCGGGCGGCAAGTTGGTCATGATGCACCACTTCGACGCTCGCGCCGCATTGGGACTCATCGAAGCCGAGAAGATCACGACCTTCGGTGGTGTTCCCACTATCGCGATGCAAGTGATTGATCACCCGGATTTTGCGAGCTTTGACACCAGTTCCGTCCGCTCGGTCTCCTACGGTGGTGCGCCATCGCCGCCTGACCTGGTGCGACGGATTCGCGACGCCTTCCCGCTGGCCCAACCCGGTAACGGATACGGCATGACGGAAACGTCAGCCGCCGTGGCCCTTAACAGCGGCCCGGACTACATCGCGAAGCCGACCAGCTGCGGTCAACCCATGCCGGTGTCGGATATGGCCATCGTTCCCGAGGACTTTGCTGGCGATGAGCCCACTAGTGACCTGCCGTCGGGCCCCGACGTCGTGGGCGAGCTGTGGGTGAAGGGACCCACGGTGGTGCGGGGTTACTGGAATAAGCCCGAAGCCACCGCGGCCACCTTTACCAAGGGCTGGATTCGCACGGGTGACGTCGCGCGCATTGACGACGATGGCTTCGTTCACATTGTCGACCGTGCCAAGGACATGATCATTCGTGGCGGCGAGAACGTGTACTGCGTGGAAGTGGAAGCTGCCATTTTCGAGCATCCCAACGTGTCTGACTGCGCGGTCATCGGCGTCCCACACCCGGTTCTCGGCGAGGAAGTCGGCGTCGTGGTGGTCTTACGCCACCCCAGTGCGACCACCGTGACCGACATCATCGAGCACGCACGCGCCCGGCTAGCGCACTACGCGGTCCCGACGCACGTGTACGTTCGCAGCGAACCACTCCCCCGTAATCCTCAGGGCAAAGTCCTCAAGCGTCAGTTACGCGATGAGGTCGTCGCGACGGCCTAGCGCCACTGTCGTGCGGCGAGCCGCATGATGGCCCACTTCGCTTTTTGGGCACGCGACAAGGTGAGCATCTGACCATCTCGACGTCGCCATAGGTCGTCGGCGAGAACCTGGTCACGAGCGGCGATCGTCGCCAGGACTTCTGCTTCCGCTTCCCAGTAGCGCGGGTACATCGAATACGCGCTGCCGCCATCGGTAATGCGATGAGCGGGCCGATCCAAGTTGATGGTCTCCACCGCCATGTAGAAGCCCCGCATGTCACCCTCGATGCGCCACGGCTTGGGGGCACCGGCGTAATGCCATACCTTCTCGTTGCCCATCATTGGGTCCGAGATAATGCGATTGAACTCGCCGGGGAAAAACGCCATCTGACCCGCGAGAAGATAATTCAACACGTCCTGATCAACGATGGTGAAGCCGTAGCTGGCTTCGTCGCGTACCAGTTGCGGCCACTGCGTCGGATAGTCCGTAGCTTGCCAGCGAGACGGGCGCACGTACAAAATCCCCGAGTTGAAGTACTGGTCGCCCGCGGCCGTAAAGGCGGCGTTATTGCCACGCGCACGCAAGATGTCAATCATCTGCTGACGGTCACGCACCGCGACCGCGATCGTGGAATCATCCGCCAATGCGGCGGCGCCGAGATCAAAGAGCTCGCACCAGCCCGGCCGAATGATGAGGTCAGAGTCCAGCCACAGGAAGTCATCGGTCAGCTCGTCCATCATTCGCAAGCGCGCGTACACCGTGGCATTCCACTGATTACGCGAATATTCGCCCACGGGAACTTCGAAGTCTTGGATTTCCAGATTGACATCCAAGGCGGTGGCGATACGCCGAGCCTCGGATTTACCCTCTTCCGTTAAGAGCCCGTTGGCATTCGCGACGAAACAGCGAAAGTCACGGTCGGCATGCTTCTTCGCGGTGGCGATAGTCATGGCCCACGGCCACAAGTACCGATCGTCAAAGCACATCGTGACGGTGGGCAGAGAGGAGGGCGTTTGACTCACCCGTTAAGAGTACCGAGCCACGAGCTTCGTTCTGGCAAACTCACAGGCATGTCTGCACCGCGTCCCGTTGTTGCCGCCTTCGACCTCGATGGAACTCTCACCGAGGGAGGATCGGTCGTCAAGTGGCTGCGACACGTGGGTCGTCGCGGTTCGGTGACGCCCGCCATGATGCATCACGCTCCTCAACTTCTGTGGGGAGCTCTTCGCAGCGGTACCAGCGCCGATGACGCCAAAGAACAATTATTCAGGGACGTCCTCAAGGGTCAATCCATCGAGCAGGTCACGGCGGCCTCGGCCGACTTTGCACGTCATCACCTCGCGACCGACGCCCGACCCCACGTCGTGAGTCGTTTGGCCTGGCACCTCGACCAGGGTCACCACGTGGTCATCGTCTCCGCCTCCCCGGAGATCTACGTGGCGATGATCGCCGAGTCCTTGGGTGCGCACCACGCGATTGGCACTCGCCTCGCCGTTGACCCTCGCGGACAGCTCACGGGTGGCTACCTCGGACGAAATTGCCGCGGTGCCGAAAAGATGCGTCGTTTACAAGAGTGGATTGACGCACAAAACTTCGCCGCAGCACCGGAGATTTTTGCCTACGGGAATTCCCGGGGCGACCGGCGCTTGCTCGCCGGAGCGCACCACCCGTACGACGTGGGCAAGTTGGGCCGATTCGGCGCCTTGCGGGCCTACCCGCGATTTAGCTGACGCGAACGCGCGGAGCAAGCTGGATAATGCCCGCGCCGCGCCCGCGATAGGTCACTTCCAGCACGGCGGCTTGCTCACGCCACACGAGAGCCTGACTTCCGAAGTCGCTCACAATGCCGACGCTTACCTGGTACGCCCCATCAAGTAGCGACATTGAGGGCGAGTCCACGTGAATGACGTGCGAGCCTGGAGAGAGCGACACGGGGGCGACTTCCCAGTCGGAGCGGACCATGAGCTCGCCTCGCTCATTGTGCAGCTCCATCACGAAATGGCCCTCGATGGGCTCGTTCGCCGTTACCGCCACTGACATTTCCCACTTTTCTCCGGTGGTCGCGACGAAGCGGCCGGAGGGCATTGAGACGGCATCGATCGTCCCCGCTGACCTCGTCGCCGCGGCGCCCGCTACCGGCGAGGCGCCCATGAGCCTTTCGCGAAAGACGCGAACGCCATCGGCTGCCGGGCCATCAAAGGCCAACTGTGATCGATCCAGCACCAAGGTGCGGTCGCAGAGTGTGCGGACCTGATCGGCGTTGTGTGACACCAGCAAAATGGTCCGACCATCGCGCTGGAATTGCCGAATCCGATCCATGCACTTGGCCTGGAAACGTTCGTCACCCACTGCCAAAACTTCGTCGACCACCAAAATTTCCGGTTCGACACTTACGGCCACCGAAAAGCCCAGACGGACGTACATGCCGGAGGAGTAGAACTTGACCGGCGTGTCAATAAATTGCTCGAGCTCGGCGAATCCGACGATGTCATCGAAAATGGCATCCACGGACTTGGTGGACATTCCGAGCATCGACGCGGACAAGTACACGTTGTCGCGACCTGACAATTCCGGCTGGAAACCCGCGCCTAGTTCGAGAAGTCCCGCGAGCGAACCGCGCACAAGGACTTGACCGGAGGTGGGTCGCAGAACGCCACAGATGCACTTCAGCAACGTGGACTTACCCGACCCATTTCGGCCCAAGATGCCCACCGTTTCGCCGCTGGAAATCTCAAACGAGACATCAGCAAGAGCCGTGAAATCGGTGGTGACGCCTTGCCCCGGTCGCAGCAACTTGTCCTTAAACGAACGATGGCGCTCGCTGTGAAGACGGAAGTTCTTCGAGACGCTGTCGGCCCGCACAACGAAGGTCATAGTTCCTCCGCAAAGTTGCCCTCGAGGCGACCGAACACGCTGATGGCACCGAGGAGCCCGGCAATGGACAGGGCGATAACTCCCCCGAGAAGGCCGAGGTAGGTGAGCGATGACCAGGTCGGCAGTTCCGCAAAAGTGCCATGAGGGGCGACGGTCGACGTGACGACAGGCTGGGCGTACAGGACGCGCTGAAAGGCCATCACGATGGGCGTCACGGGGTTCAGGAAGAAGATCCAGGTGATGCCGTGACGGTGCAGCATGGGCGACAGCTTTTGCTGAAAGCTATAGACAATGGGCGTGAGCCAGAACCACAGCTGAATGCCGATTTCGACAAAGTGCTTCGTGTCGCGCATGTACACATTGACGGCCGACAGCAAAATGCCGATGGCCGACGTCAACACGACGAGGGCAACGACCGCTAGTGGCAGCAACCACAGCATCCCCCAGGCCGGTGCGTGACCCAAGATTGCCATCAAGGCAATCAAGACACCAAATTGGATGAAGAGGTAGACCAGTGAGGTGCCCAATGTGGCCAGCACCAAGATTTCGCGAGGAAAGGCGACCTTCTTGACGATGCCGGCTTGGTTCACGATCACACTGGTCGCGGTGTTCACCGTCAGCGAGAAGAAGTTCCACACCACGAGGCCGGCACCCAGCATGAAGACGTAGTTAGGCACGCCGTTCTTCATGAATACCTGAAAAACGAGGAAGTAAATCGCGAGAACCATGGCGGGATTGACCATCGACCATGCGATTCCGAGCACCGAGGACTTGTACTTAACCTTGATTTCCGAACGAATCAGATATGACAGCAGTTCGCGGTGATCCCAGATCTGCTGAAGTCGCTGCCCCAAGGTGGGCGACGCCGAGACGACCCGAATGGGCCGCTCTGATGGCGGCACAGCGGGAGTGTGATCGGGCACTTAGTTAGCGATGCTCGCCGCGTGAATCGAACGGGAAATCACCTTGTCGATAAAGCCGTACTCGACGGCCTCGTTCGAGGTAAACCAGTGGTCGCGGTCCGAGTCCGCCAAGATCTTCTCCAGGGGCTGGCCGGTGTGCGTGGCGGTGATTTCCGCCAAGTTGCGGCGCATGAAAATGATCTGCTCCGCCTGGATGGCAATGTCCGAGGCCTGACCCTGGATAGTGCCGTTAATGAGGGGCTGGTGCATCAAGATGCGGCTGTTCGGCAGGGCAAAACGCTTGCCCTTGGCGCCGGCCGTCAGCAAGAACTGGCCCATCGAGGCCGCCATACCGAGGCAAATGGTGCTGACGTCGCAGGCGACGTACTGCATGGTGTCGTAAATAGCCATGCCGTCGGTGACCGATCCACCGGGCGAGTTGATGTAGAAGGCAATGTCGGCCGTCGGGTCTTGGGCTTCGAGGAGCAAGAGCTCGGCGCAAATGCGGTTCGAGGAGTCCTGATCGACCTGCGAACCGAGGAACACGATGCGCTCCCGCAGCAGTCGCTGATTGAGGTTCATGCCGGAAAAGTCGAACTGGGGGTCACTGTTCATCACCATCTCAATCTACCGGTCGATGGTGTCGCGTCGGCGAAACGGTGACTCGCCTGCGATAGCCTTGGGCTTTACGCGGGCGTGGCGAAATGGCAGACGCGCTGGGTTTAGGTCCCAGTTTTCGAAAGGAAGTGGAGGTTCAAGTCCTCTCGCCCGCACTCTCATCGCCATCCATGGCGCTCTTTCAGTGAGCAAAATCTCTCACCTTCAAGTACAAAAGTCCCGCAATATTGCGCGGCAAACACTCATGACGTGAGAGTTTTCAATTCACCCCTTGTTTTTTGCACAGGCCCTGGTGTAAAGTTGAACCTTGCTGTACATCGGTGCAAATTGCACTGGAGTTTAGATTCGTCCTCAGGTTGGTCGAGTTTGAACTCATGACCACCAGGAGAATCATGACCACGTCATTTCGTGACTTGGGCGTCCCCACGCCTCTCGTCGAACGCCTTGAAGCCAGCGGCATCAAGTCCCCCTTTCCGATTCAGGAAGCCACGCTGCCTGACGCTCTCGCCGGACGCGACGTCGTCGGCCGCGCCCCGACCGGATCGGGCAAGACGCTCGCCTTCGGTCTGGCGCTGCTCGCTCGCACCGGACGCTCCGAGCCGTACCAGCCCCAGGGCCTGGTGTTGGTGCCGACCCGCGAGCTGGCTGCTCAGGTTCAGCAAGAGCTCGCGACCTTGACTGCCGACCGCGGTCGTCGCATCATCACCATTTACGGTGGCACCTCGTACACCAAGGCGCGCAAGTCCCTGGCCGAAGGCGTCGACATCGTCGTGGCCTGCCCGGGCCGTCTTGAGGACATCTTGCGCCAGGACGAGATCGACTTGTCCAACGTCAAGACCGTCGTCGTCGACGAAGCGGACCGTATGGCCGACATGGGCTTCTTGCCCGCCGTCCAGCGCATCATCGCACTGACCGAGGAAAACCGTCAGGTGATGCTGTTCTCGGCCACCTTCGAAAACGAAGTTCGTTCCTTGGTGGGCCAGTTCACCGCCAACCCCATCCGCCACGACGTGGCGTCGGACTCCGAGCCGACCGACGTGGACCACTTCTTCTGGAAGGTGGGCAAGGAGGAGCGCATTTCCAGCGTCGTGGACGTGGTCAAGGAGCACGGCCGCGCCGTGATTTTCTGTCGCACCAAGTTTGGTGTCGACCGTTTGGCGTTCCAGCTGTCCGGCAAGGGTGTCCGTGCTGTTCCACTGCACGGCGACCGCTCGCAGGCGCAGCGCGAAGCAGCGCTTCGCCAAGTCATCAAGGGTGAGGCGGACGTTCTCGTCGCCACTGACGTGGCTGCTCGCGGCATTCACATCGAAGAACTCCCCTGCGTGATTCACTACGACCCGCCGCAGGTCGCCTCGGACTACGTGCACCGCTCGGGTCGAACCGGCCGTGCCGGTGAGACCGGTGTGGTTATCTCCCTCGTCGCCGCCGACACCGTCGGCAAGATGAAGAAGATCATGCGCGAAGTGGGACTTCCGCCCATCATTGGTACCCGCGAGGAAGCTGAAGGCCTTCGTCTGCAGCCGAAGCAAGAAGACTCGCGTCCCCTCGTTGGCAAGGCCAACAAGCCCGAGCCGGCCGCGCTGAGCGACCTCGAAGGCCCGTTCTGTTACGACACTCCCCCGGCGGGAGCTCGTCGTGACGGCGACCGACGCGAGCGCTCACCGCGACGTGACGACTGGACCCCACGCGATTCGCGTCGTGGACCTCGTGACGATCGTCGTGGACCTCGTGATGACCGCCCCTCGCACCGCGATGACCGTCGTCCGGCACGCGACGGAGATCGTCCGGCATTCCGCGATGACCGTCGTCCCGCCCGCGAGGGAGAGCGTCCGGCATTCCGCGACGAGCGCCCGTCGTTCCGTGAGGACCGTCGTCCCGCCCGTGACGGAGACCGTCCCGCATTCCGTGAGGACCGTCCCGCATTCCGTGAGGACCGTCCCTCGTTCCGCGAGGAGCGTCCGTCGTTCCGCGATGACCGTCGTCCCGCCCGTGATGGCGAGCGTCCGCAATTCCGCGACGAGCGCAGCGACTCACGTCCGACCGCCACGGTGACTTTCTTTAACGAACTCAAGGGATATGGCTTTGCCACCCGCGAAAGCGGCGAAGAAGTCTTCATCCACTTTTCTCAGGTGATGGGCAACGACGGCCGCGTGCTGTCGAAGGGCCAGACCGTGGCGCTTGACGTCGTGTCGGGCCCCAAGGGTCTCGAAGGGCACAACGTGCGCGTTCAGGGTGGCTTTCGCCCTCAGGGTGGCGGTAGTGGATCTGGTCGTCGCCCCGAGGGTGCCGGTCGTCGCCCCGACAGCCGTCGTCCGGGTGCCAGTGACCGCAAGCCCCGCCGCAAGTACTAAGCCACTTTCGGCCGCACACTACGATCATCGCCATGAGTTCTGAAAAGCCTTTAGTTGAGCCCCATATGGGAGCGGCCCCGGCCGACCTCATCATCGAGGACATCATCGTGGGTGACGGCACCGAAGCGGTCGCCGGCACCATGATCGACGTGCACTACGTCGGCGTGTCCGCCTCAAGCGGTGAGCAGTTCGATGCCTCTTGGGACCGCGGTGAACCGCTGTCGTTCCCCTTGGGCGCGGGCTACGTCATTGCGGGCTGGGACCAAGGCGTGCAGGGAATGAAGGTGGGCGGACGACGTCGCCTCGTCATTCCTGCGCACCTCGGATACGGCGATCGTGGCGCCGGTGGCGTTATCGCGCCGGGCGAAACGCTGATTTTCGTTGTTGACCTTCTGAACGTTCGCTAGTTGGCCGGGGGGAGCAAATCCCCCTGGTCCACCAGCGCGCGCTGCAATTCGCCATAACGATCGCAGCACCACTCCGCCACTTCGCGCATTCGCTCATCCGGCTGCGACAAGCCGAGCAAGAACAGCTGCTCGGCGCTGGATGCCGACGTCATCGCGCAAATCTGCCAGGTCCGCACTCCCGGATCGCTGTCCAGAACTCCGATGCCCGTGGCGTGGGGCGCCAAGTCCATTTCAATTTCGAGATTTCGCACGGCCCGCAGCGCATTTTCCGCAGCGTCGAGCACCCGGGAGTCGACGACACAATCTCGCGTGGGCAGCAACTGAACGCGCGCTCGGGGGTAGTCATCGCTGGCCAGCCATCCGTCAATTTCGAGTCGCTGTTCGCCACGCACCACGACGAAGGAATGTCCCCCGCTGAGCGAGATTTCCTTTTCAATCGTCACCATGGTGCCGAGAAGTCGCCCCTCCCCCGGCGACTGGTGAAGATTCCACACTCCGAAGCGCTTCGTCGTGGCCGACACTTCCGCCAGCAGCGCCATCATGCGCGGATCGCTCACGTGAAGAGCCGTGACTTGATAGGGAAAGACCACCTGTGGCGATGGCATCATCGGCAGCACGGGTAGGGAGTTCACACAGTCAGAATAGGAACGCCCGTGGCGCGACAAATCGCTCAGCGCGTGGCGAGGGCCACCGCGAGAGCTCGAAATGCATGCCCACGGTGTGAGAGTTCATTCTTTTCCTCGGGCGAAATTTCTGCCAACGTTCGAGGTGCGACTTCGCTCGGAATAAAGACGGGGTCGTAGCCGAATCCGTTTAATCCCTTGGGTCCATGACCGATATGGCCCGGCATCTCACCTTCCACCACGAACCACGATCCGTCGGGGTAGGCAACGGCGGCCACCGTGACGAAGCGTGCGCTGCGCTGTTCGTCCGGCACTGACTCCAGCGCGCCCAGCAACTTGTCAACATTTTCGAGGTCGGTGGCGTGTTCACCGGCATAGCGAGCCGACTTCACCCCCGGCAAGCCATCGAGAGCGTCCACGAATAGTCCGGTGTCATCCGCAATGGCCGCTTTGCCCGTGTGGGCCACCAGCGCGCGAGCCTTAATGAGCGCGTTCTCTTCCAGCGTGTCGCCGACTTCCACGACGTCACCCAGGTCCTGCGGCCGGGGAATCAACGTGACGCCCAAGGGTTCCAAGATGGCCGAAATTTCTTCGACCTTGTGGGCGTTAGCCGTCGCGAGAACGAAGGCGGTCATCGAACGCGTGGGGCGGGAGGCGTCGCGAGCGTCGCTCGCTGCAGCGCCACAATCTGCGACACCGCACCATCGGCGAGGTCGAGCAAAGTGGACAGCTGGTCACGACTGAAGGTGCGGTGCTCGGCGGTGCCTTGAACTTCGACCAATTCGCCCGTGCCGGTCATCACCACATTCATGTCCACATCGGCTGCGGAGTCCTCCACGTAGGGCAGGTCGGCAACGCACACGCCGTTGACGATGCCGACCGAGATGGCGGCGACCTCGGTGGTGAGGGGGTGCTGGGCGACGAGCCCGTCGCCAATAAGACGGCTGAGGGCGTCATGCAAGGCCACGTAACCACCACAAATGGCCGCCGTGCGGGTTCCGCCATCGGCCTGGATCACGTCGCAGTCCACGGTGATGGAGATGTCCGGCATCAACTCGAGATTCGTGACCGCACGAAGGCTGCGGCCAATGAGGCGCTGGATTTCCTGCGTGCGGCCCGACTGCTTGCCCTTGGCGGCTTCACGAGAGGCGCGCTCGGGCGTCGAGCCGGGGAGCAGGGAATACTCGGCGGTCACCCAACCACGACCACTGCCCTTCAGCCATCGGGGGACGTCGGTCTCTACGGACGCGGTGCACAGCACCCGCGTGCGACCGAAGGAAACGAGCACCGAGCCCGCCGCAAACTCCGTGAAATCACGGTGAAAGCTGATGGGTCGAGTTTCGTTGACGGCGCGGCCGTCAGCGCGAGCGGTTGCCACTACTTCGCGGCGCGGTTCGGACGGAAACACGCGATGAGCTGCAGCAAGGCGCCACCCAGACCAACCACCAATGTGGCCGCCACGGCGTGGCTGGGACGGTTGAACCAGTGCAGCTTGGAAATGTGGAAGTCCACCGAGTACTTGTCAAGTCGCGTAAAGGCACTCGGGATCAGGGCGAAGACCGCCAAGGTGAGGCAGTACTCAATGCCCTGGCCCTGGTTGAAGATGAAGAAACCGTTGCGGCCGTGAACAGTGACAATGGCGACGACCATCAGCGAAATCACCGCGGCGCAGGCCAGCGGGGTCAGCAAGCCGAGAACCAGCAGCGCTCCCGCGCCAATCTCCGTGGTGGCGGCCATAAAGGCGTTGATCTTGCCGGGGCGCATGCCAATGGACTCCATCCAGCCCGCGGTGCCGGCGATCTTGCCACCCTTGAAAAACTTTCCGTAGCCGTGAGCCGCAATGGTCAGGCCCAAGTAGACGCGAATCGCGAGAAGAACGTACTGCCAAATGGTCGAAGTGTAGGTAATCGTATGGACAGTGTGCGTTGTCGCCATGGCGACCTCCTCTAGTCAAGAAACGGTTCAATGCTACGAGTGTCGTCTTCGCCCGCGGGTGATGCCATCACTCCCCCTCGGTACGCTAGAGACGTGGCTCGAGCAAAGCGTGAACAGGCAAAGAGGGCGGCGGCTCGAGCGGGCGGCAACGGCGACCGTATCGTCGCGACCAATCGCCGAGCTCGCCACGACTACGAGATCCTGCGATCTCTCGAATGTGGCCTCGTTCTCGGTGGCTCCGAAGTCAAGAGCTTGCGAGAAGGCAAGGCTCAAATCGGCGACGGTTACTGTCGCGTGGAAGACGGTGAATTGTGGCTCTTTCAGACCCATATCCCGCCATGGCGATTTGCCGTGGGCTTCGGCAGCCACGATCCCGATCGCAAACGCAAGCTCCTCGCTCATCGCGAGGAAGTCGACGAAATCGCTGGACTCCTCGCGACGCAGCCACTGACCATTGTGCCGCTGAAGATGTATTTCAAGGATGGCCGAGCCAAGATCGAAGTAGCGGTCGCTCGAGGTCGCAAGGCCCATGACCGCCGACAGGACATCAAAAAACGAGATGCCGAACGCGAAATGGCTCGCGCACGTCGCGACGGCGAAAAGTTCGCTTAACGGATATTGCTGGGCACGGTCACGAGACCGCTCGCGCGACACGTCGTGGCCGATTCCGTCACACCAATCTGTGATGCCACTTGACGAAGAGCGGAGGCTCCACCCGTCGCCGTCGGGGCCAGCAAGCCCACACAGCCCAGTGCGTCACCGATAGCCGGACCCATGGCGGCCGACATGGTGGATGACAAGTGCTGTGCTTCGGCGTGAACCAACATTCCGTTAATGACGGCCGGACAGGTGGTGGCAGAACACAGCAGTGATTGCAGGTTGATCACGGCAGCCCCGGCCGTGGTCGCGGCGCTGATGCTTTGCGCCATAAACGGGGTGTAGGCCGCCGAGACGGCGGTGTTGCAGAGCGAGACTTTGTTGGCGTGCAGGGGCACGCACGTAGATGGGTCCAGCGTGGCACCCGGACTTCCCGTCAGCAAGATCGGGAGGATGGACGTCGGGAAGGCGCTCATCGTCGCAGCCACGTAATTTCGCCACGCGGGCCAGGTATACCCGGTGCCATTGGGCATCAGCGGCCAGCGAATGATGCTGTCCACGATCACGGCGGACGGTGCAGAGGACTTGATGTACGCCACGGCATTCGCTCGCCACGCATTACAGCCCGCGTCGTTCTGGTTCGCCACCGGTGCCGCGAAGGCGCTGCAGCCAGTGCGCGACAGAACCACGAACTTCACGTGGTACGTCGTGCCAATTTGGTTAAGGGCCGGGACCAGCATTTGGGCAAAGGAGTCACCAAAGACATCGATGGTGATGCTGGCCGATGTTTGGCCGTAGATGCACGGGGAGACTGTCGTCGACGAACCGGGATTTGCTGGGTGGCATGTGGTTCCCCAAAACATCAACGAAATACCTTGAGCTGCTTGCGATGCCAGCGAGGAGGAAATACTGGTGTTGGTGTTGGCGGCCGACGACGCCACCAGGTTGCGCTGGGTAGCAATATGCGTCGGAATGACGACCGCGGCCGACGCGGCTCCCATCATGAACCCGCTCAAGATGGCGATAACCGCCGCAACCCGTTTCACGGTCCAAATTCTACAAGTGCGGTCATCGCGTCAGGGGGTCGACCCGCACCGTGTCGCGCGGGGTGGGTACACTGATAATCCAGTAACAACACGGGGGTGATCGGTTTCGACGTTGGTCGTCAAAGTAAGAGAAGCGAGCCGTGGTCGCCGGATCCACGTTAAAGAGTCGGTACAAAAAATAAACGCCAAGCCTCAGCTTGCGCTCGCTGCCTAGGCAGCGACGTTCACCTAGTTCCAGCCCTACGAACTAATACTGAACGCCATATAAGTAGGACTTACCGAATGACTGCTCCCGCCGGTCAATCGGGACACTCAAGTGGGATACGGGTTGATCAGAGAGTCCACGATCAGATCACCCCCGACAATTTCTCGTGGACTGCGCTCGGAGAAGACTTATAGAGAAGCTGACGGACGCGGGTTCGATTCCCGCCACCTCCACCTTTCGGCTCCCCCGATTTCGATGCACGACATCGGAGTCGGGGGTTGTCATATTTTCCTGCCCACCATTCAACCGACTCCCCGTCGGCAATATGGAATCAAATTAAGCCGAGAAATGACGTTGGTACCAGCTCGCCATCTGCTCGAGAGCAATGGCGGCCTCGGGCAGTCCATCAACGAAGGGCCAGACGTGCATCAAGCCGTCTTCGACGTGGGCTTCGATGTCAACGCTGGCGCCCTGCGCGGCCGCGACGAAGGTGCGAGTGTCATCAACCAAGATGTCCAGGGTTCCGGCAAAAACGAGAATTGGTGGCAATCCCTGAGCATCCCCGAAGATAGGAGACGCCAGAGGCGAGGTGATCTGATCACCGGCATATGCATCGGCCGCCAAGCGAAGCCCGTCGGGATTGAGCATGGGATCGTTTTCCCCCACGGTATCCATGGCGTCGGAGGTGCCGGTGAGGTCGAGCCACGGCGACAGCAAGATCGCACCCGCCGGTCGGTGACCATCATCGTCGCGCTGTTTCATCAATAGGGCCGTCGCGAGACCACCTCCGGCTGAGTCGCCACCCACGATGAGGTTGTGGGGCGACGTTCCTTGCGCGACCAATGCGTCAATCACGGCCACCGCGTCATCTAAGCCCGCGGGGAACGGATGCTCCGGAGCGAGGCGATAGTCCACGGAGACGGCACGAAGATTGAGAGCTTTCGACATTCTCGCCACTAGCGAGCGGTGGCTGTCAATGGAGCCCGCGAAGTATCCGCCGCCGTGGAAATAGACGAGAACTCGCCCCGACAACGGCGCCGTCGGGGAATACCACTCGACACGACGGCCCGCAATCTCGCCGGCCTCAACACTGACATCCTCGGGCACGGGAAACATAGCTCCCGTGAAGTCGAGTTGGGCGCGCGCTTCTTCCACGCTCGGCGCGGTAGTAAAGCTCTGGCTCGACGCAGAGCGGAGCATCGTCACGACATCATCATGTTCACGGCTGGGCATGAAACTGTCTTATCACTTTCACGTCACGCCGGCGGTAACCCCCTGCCCCATTTGGCCTTAATCCTCTATGCGGCGACCACGTTGGCCCCTATCCTGAGGGCGACAAAAGGAGAAGCAATGCGCAAAGTTGGCGTAGTGGGTTGCGGTCTTATGGGATCGGGAATTGCGGAAGTCTGTGCCCGACAAGGTCTCGACGTTATCGTCGTAGAGCGTTCGGTGGAGGCTCTCGAGGGGGGCCGAAAGCGCATTCAGAACTCAATCGAACGAGCCGTGACGAATGGCAAACTCGAGCGTGAGGCAGCCGATGCTGCTCTGTCGGCACTGCGTTTCGAGGAGTCACTCGACACCTTGGCGGACCGCGACCTCGTCATCGAGGCCGTGGCTGAAGATGAAGGCATCAAGATCGCGGTCTTTGCCGAACTTGATCGGATTGTCACTAATCCCGACGCCATCTTCACCACGAATACCTCGTCGATTCCCATTATCAAATTGGCCATGGCGACGAAGCGTCCCCAGCAAGTTATTGGCATGCACTTCTTCAACCCAGTCCCGGTCTTGAAGTTGGTAGAAATGATTCCGAGCCTCCTCTCCTCGAGCGAGACGGCGGCCCGCGTTCGTTCCTTTGCCAAGGATCAACTTGGCAAGCACGTGATTGTCTCGCCGGACCGCGCCGGATTCGTGGTCAATGCGCTCCTCATTCCCTACCTGTTATCGGCCGTTCGCATGCTGGAGTCGGGCTTCGCCTCGGCGGAAGACATTGACACCGGAATGGTGCTGGGCTGCGCCCACCCCATGGGGCCGCTGCGTTTGATTGACCTCATCGGCGTCGACACCACGGTGGCGATTGCCGATTCCCTCTACAGCGAGTTCAAGGAGCAGAACTTCACCGCTCCCCCGCTTCTGTCACGCATGAGCCAAGCCGGCCTCCTCGGCCGAAAGACGGGGCAGGGCTTCTACAGCTACCGATAGATCGTCGCTAGTGACCGCGAGCCCACGTATCGATGGCCTCCAAGGTGTGCCGGATGGACGTCTTAGTGAAACCTGTTCGGTCGGCTCGAATGGGCGACGAGATAAAGGCAAACCACGCAGGTCGCTGGTCGGTCCAACTCTCCGTCAATATCACCGCGTCACCATCCGACTCCATCTCATACGACCACGTGGAGATGGGTATGGCGAAGTATGTGACCGTGAACTCAAAGCGCTTGTTCTCCTCGCAGTGAGTCACCGTCGCCGTGGTCGTCCACGACGATTTTCCGTGGCGATTCGTCCCCTTAAAGCGGGCTCCGACCTTCGGGCGGTCGTGAGGCGCCATCCACTGACCACCGGTGTTTTCGAGGGAAAAACGTCCCATGCCCGGAAGGTCACAGACGGCATCCCATATCACTGATACCGGTGCGCTGATTCGAATGCTGTCGCGGACTGAAGACTTGGCCATGATGACATCTTCCTACGAGGTGGTTCGTCCTCCAGGTATTTGCTGCCACTACCGTTGGTCCATGCGAAAAGTGACCCCATGACGCGTGCGCTCGTGGCCGGCTTCGTGATGGGCCTGTCGCTCATTGTGGCCATTGGACCTCAGAACGCATTCGTCCTCACCAGCGGATTACGTCGTGAGCGGTGGCTCATGGTTGCCGGTATTTGCATTGCCGGCGATCTTCTCCTCATCACCGCGGGTGTTATCGGCCTCGGTGCGGTCATTTCACACTTTCCCGTCTTGCTCACCGTGGCGCGCTTTTCCGGAGCGGGGTATCTCCTCTACATGGCTCGTGGACGCTGGCGCGCCGCTCGTCATCCCGGATCTCTGGCTGCCGATCAGCCGGCCACCATCAGTACGCTCGCGCGCCGCGCACTGGCACTTACTTTTCTCAACCCACACGTCTATCTCGACACCGTGGTATTACTGGGATCGATCAGTGCGCATTGGGGAAGTCATCGCTGGCTCTTTGCGGTGGGTGCTGGCAGCGCATCGATTCTGTGGTTTCTCTCCCTGGGCGGCGGAGCTAGCCGGCTCTCACCCTTCGTGCGTTCCCCGCGAGCGTGGGCGATCATTGATATGACGACGGCTGCCATCATGGCCATCGTCGCCGTGACGCTGGTGGCGGGGGCTTAGGCGCCTCGGCGACGATGTTCCCGCCGGTGAAAACCACGCGGGTCCAAAATCCGATGCCACCATGTCTCTTTGTGATGACGTCCACCCAGGAGCCATGTCATCAACGTGCGCGGGAGGTACCCCGTGACCCCGAGTACAGCCACCAGACTTCCCAGCACCATCACCTGGCCGATGGCGAAATGGATAGTGGTGGCCGTCCACGTCCACGATAGATAGACGAGAAGCAGCGACGTGCCCAGTGCGGCCACCAGGCCCAGTGGGCGGTGTAGCCGCGACGTCGCGGTTCCGCTGCGACGCGCGAAATGGATGGCGACGAGAATGACGCCGACGTATTCGCACGCCGTCGTGGCCCA
>CAISIU010000113.1 GCA_903885505.1 uncultured Actinomycetes bacterium
GCTCAGCCATGGTGCGCTCGCGGCGGTTCTTGGCGTAGTCGGTCAGCCAGCGGATGGCGAGAGTCGTGGCGCGACGAGGACGAACCTCGACCGGCACCTGGTAGGTGGAACCACCCACGCGGCGGCTGCGCACTTCGAGCTCAGGGCGAACCTGCTCGAGGGCACGCTTCAGCTGCGCGACGGGGTCCTGGCCAGTCTTCTCTTCGACCATCTCGAGGGCGCTGTACACAATGCGCTCGGCGATGGTGCGCTTGCCGCGCTCGAGAATCTTGTTGATGATCTGGGTAACGATGACCGACTTGTAGACCGGGTCAACCGGAACTTCACGACGCGGTGCGGGACCTGAGCGGGGCATTACTTCTCCTTCTTGGCGCCGTAGAGGCTGCGAGCCTGCTTACGGTTCTTGACGCCCGAGGTGTCGAGGGCGCCGCGGATGATCTTGTAGCGCACACCCGGCAAGTCCTTCACACGACCGCCACGGACGAGCACAATGGAGTGCTCCTGGAGGTTGTGGCCTTCGCCGGGGATGTACGCGGTGACTTCAACGCCTGAGGTGAGGCGCACACGAGCAACCTTACGCAGAGCCGAGTTCGGCTTCTTCGGCGTGACGGTGTGCACGCGGGTGCACACACCGCGGCGCTGGGGGGAACCCTTCAGCGCCGGCGTCTTGGTCTTGCTCGTCTTTTCCTGTCGGCCCTTTCGGACTAACTGTGCAATCGTGGGCACGCGGAACCTCTTCTTACGTCGATCGATGAGATGCGTCAGTTACCTAACGCACACGGACTTTCCATGTTAGGGGCTAGGACCTGCGTAGCGCAAACTGACTTGTCGCCACGCGCCCCTCACTGCTATTCGCCCACTCTGATGAGGTGAAACATCACGCGTCACGAGGAGACGGGAATGCCATCTTACTCGAGTGCGCGTTCCTACCTCGAGGCGACGGTCGCTCACTCGCAATGTGCGGCGAGCGGGAATTCGGGTAATCCCGCTCGCGCAGTTCCCGGCGAGGCGGCGAATGCGAGCTCGATTTCAAGTTGAGGTGATCCCCCCATTTTCGCTACGTTCGTAGTGAAAATGAGACTAAAGTCGGCTTTACAGGGTTCTAGTGGCACTTTTCGCTACGTTCGTAGCGAAATCTGTCGCTTCGTATGAGAATCCATCTGGAAGGGCGAGGAGGATCCATGTCGCAGATTGGAAAAGTGGTGCGTGAGCGCCGTCGCGAGTTGCGACTGAATCAAATCGAGCTCGCTGCGTTGGCCGACGTGTCCCCCAGTTTTGTGCGCTTTGTCGAGCACGACAAGGCAGGCATACGCCTGGACAAGCTGACCGCCGTGCTGCGGGTTCTCGGCCTAGAGCTCGAGGTAACCAGAAGGACAATCCAGCAGCAGCCGACTCCACCGTTTTTCCCGGAGTCGGCCGAACGTGGACTTAATCGTCATGACACCCACGACGAAGGATCGCGCTCGATTTCAATGAGATGAGTGATTGAGCGGGGAAAGTTCTTACGAAGACTCTCCGTCAATTCACTCACCGTTTGCGCAGGCTTATTCAGCCGAGAGGCGACTGAAATGATTGCTGTCTTGACGACATGTGCGTGGTGTGGGATCAGCCGAAGGACCAGGTCGTCCGGGGTGAGTGCTTCAATTCCAAAGGGAGCCAGAGCACTCACAGGAAAGTGTCGGAGGTTTCGGGTTAGGACTATCCCCGCCTGCGCGTGAACGGCAGTTGCGAGGACATGGCGGTCACCGGGATGATTCGTCATCTCTCTTTCAAGATCTTGAGGAACTTTGATGCAGGCATCAGGAAAGGCCAAGTTCATCATGTCCACACGTCTCTGGAGCTGGGCGACATCGAGCTCAGGTCGATTGATCAGCAAATTTCGTATGGCATCACTGGTGATTCGATTTGTCCAGAGAGGACGAAACAGTCCTGACTTGCCGAGCGTGAGCAAGAGATCGGTCGAACTCACGCCGTAGATGACGTCAGAATCGAGAACCACCACAAGACCGGTCACTGAGGCATTCCTCAGTCGGGCAAATTGAGTTCGACACCAATGCGATGAAATTCCGCGAGAGCCATCTCGGCCACACGATCTTGTTCCTCGCGATACGCGAGGGCGTCAACGGTCAACACTCGCCGATGTGTCCCCACTCGATGAAAGGGGATGATGCCATTCTCCAGCAATTTGACGACGTGGGGACGACTGACGTTTAGAAGTTTGGCAACCTGCGTGGTGGTGAGTTCGCTGCCAATGGGCACTACGGACACACCAGTACCGGCCGACAAGAGATCGACGACTGACGCCAACAGTTCGAATATGGGCTGAGGTAGCGGCACCACCGTCCCATTCGCGTCGACGAGCGAGGCGCTAGCTCGACGTTGGTTTTCGGTCGAGGTTTCTGCGACCACTTCTGCCAGTGTCGCAAGTTCCTCGCGTGACACCGAGGTGTGCGACAGACCTATCGATCGAGCCATGATGCCCCCTTTCGGGTTCGACTCTATCAACTAAACGAAATAAACGCAACAGTCACGTGAGACAAAAAATCGGGGTGGGCCAGAGGAACTACCTCTCGCCCACCCCGACTTTTAGGAACTAGCTGGCTTGGCCTTTTTCAGCCGAGCCCTCCCCTTCGTCAAACGAGGGCATGGCCTCGGAGTCGAAGGAGGCGCCGATGTTCTGGAACGCGGCCAGGTCTTCGGCGAGGCTGTCGGCCGCACCCAAGAAGTCGCCGAGCAGGTCGTCGAGGTCCGGGTCGGA
>CAISIU010000114.1 GCA_903885505.1 uncultured Actinomycetes bacterium
ACGCGGTCGTCGGCGTTGCCGAAAACGTCGCCGGTGAGTTTCTCGCGCCACTCGTCGATAGTCAAAGCCTGCAGTTCGCCGGGCAGATTCACAAACTCCGGCACTAGAGGAAACTTCACCAGCGGGAGACAGGTCCCGCCTCGTTCCATCACGCAGAGGAGTAAGGCCGCGGCCCACATCGTTTCGTCATTCACTGACTCAAAGTGGGTGAGCTCTTCCAAGATCAAACGAGTTCCCGTCGGCAAGCGAAGTTCGCCCGCGGGCGACTCGCCACCCTCCAATGCACTCGCGATCTGATTTAAGACATCAAGCGACATGGACGTCTCCATTCAGAAGATTGCTGAGCTCCTCAATACAGGCGCTAGAGGGCCGCAGGTGCACCACTCCCGCGCCGGGTACATCGGGCTTCATCCCACGAAGAAAGAGGTAGGCGGCACCGGCGATGTGGGCGTCGTAGTCATACGCCTCACCGAGTCGGTTGCGCACGAAGCGGTGCAGCGCCACCAAGTAAATCAGCGCTTGCAGCTGGTAGTGGTGCGTTGACATCGACGTGCGTAGTGCCTCCGCCGAGAAGTCCTTGAGTCCGTTGGACTTGTAGTCGACGATGAAGAATTGAGGGGTGTCAGCGTCCCCCGCCGCCAACACGGCGTCAATCGATCCCGTCATGAATCCTGCGAGTTCCTTATCGCTAAATGACAGTCCGTCAAGCCACGGACCACACAGCGGGTCACTGCCGAGGTGCTGGCGCAGGACCGCGAAGAGCGACGCGACCGTCACGCCGTCGCCCAAATTGAAGTCGAAACCCATTTCCGGAAGGCGACGTTCATCGCCATAATCCGCGAGAGTCGTTCCCGGGGCCACGTCGCCAAGCTGACCCGTCAGCGACCTGATCACGAGGTCGACGACATCCGAGGTCGACCAGGCACCCTTTTCTTGCTGGTCGAGGACGAATCCAAATTCATCAGCAGCGGCGGTGACGGCCGGCTCGATAACCGCGCGGTCGTCGCCATCCGACACGTTGATGGTCTGAAGAACTCGGTGGACCACCTTTCCGAGTAGCGCCGATCCCGACAAACCTTGGAATTCACCAGGCATAGCTGAGGTGGCAGAGCTCAGCGCACCGAGAGAGTCAGTGGGCTCGCGGTCAGCCGGTGATCCGTCATTGATGCCGCCCGTGATGAGGTCGGTAATGGCGGTATACGACAGGCGAAGCGGTGTCGACGACAAGGAGCGGATAGACGTGGCGCTCTGGCGGGGATTCGTGTCGGGCTGCACCGCCGGCACGTCAGCGAGCGCCGTGACGTCCCACCCGAAGGCGTCGCCCTTCTCCGCGTGGGTGTATCGCCACTCGAAATTGCGAAGGACGCCGGGTGCGCGTGAGAGGTCGCTCGTCCACATGACATTTCGCACCTGAGCGCGAGTGAGGGCGACGTAAGCCTTGCGTTTGTGCTCGGCACCCTTCACGGCGGACTTCACCGTCGCACCCGGAGTGCCTTTGGTGACCGTCATGTCGATGAGGGTGACCGGCTGACCGTCGCGGTGGGCGCGATAGGACATCACCGTGTCGGACTGACCAAAGGCCGCCGTGAGATAGGGAATGAGGACGATGGGAAACTGCAGTCCCTTCGACTGGTGAATAGACATGAGCTGCACCGCGGGCAAGTCGCTGTCAATGCGTCGCGACCAGCTGCCGGACACCGTGTCGGTTTCCTCATCGTCGCCTTGGCCGGCGGCAATGGATTCCTGCAGGAATTCCACCAACATCTCGAGTGAGTCGGTGGGCCGCTGGCGCAAGATTTCGGCAATGTGCTGCAGGTCAGTGATGTGCCGTTCGGCCACCGCGTGCTGACTGAGAAAGCCGAGGACACCCGATTCTCGAATAACGGCGTCGTAGAAGGCGAAGCGATCACCCGCGGCAAAGAGTGCGTGCCACGAGAACAAGCGTTCCTGGGCCGCGGTGAACCACGTGTCGCTATCGCGATTCGCCGCCACGTCGCCCGGACGCTGTCCCCCGAACCACGTCCACTGCAAGAGACGAGCGCTGGTGACTCGACTCGGCCGCGCCACGGCGCCGAGGAGCCAGCGCCATTGCATCGCCGCGTCGGAGGTAAAGACGTTGCCCCCACCGACTACGGACGCGGGGATACCCGCGTCGTGCAGAACACGCACGTAATCCGAGATCAAGTTGTTGCTGTTGGCCAGGATGCAGATATCGCTGTATGAAATAGGACGGGTGATGCCCGTCTTCGGGTCGGGAATGGTCCCGGATGTTTTGAGTCCGGCAATGTAACGCGGTAGCTCTTCGCGAGTTTTTCGCTGCACCTTCGGCGCGCTGTCGCCCTGAACGTCACGAAATAGCCACGCCGGTCCGTCGGTGACGTGATGCAAATCCCCGACCGCCTCCACCGGGTCATAGGTAATGCTGACGGAGCGCACTTCCAGTCCCTCGGCAACCTCGAAGTGTCCCGACTCGGTGTCAAAGGCGAAACCGTAGGAATGGCCGCCCAAGAATGAATTAGCCGCTCTCACGAGAGCCGACGATGAACGGCGGTTGCCCGACAGCACATTGATCTCGCCATCACCCACGGCTTCGCGATAGACCTGCACGTCGCCACCGCGAAATCCGTAGATCGATTGCTTCGGGTCACCCACCACCACAAATGCCCGCAAGCTGTGGCAGGCCTGAATCTTCTGGAAGATTTCCCACTGCACGCTGTCGGTGTCTTGGAACTCGTCGATCAGCAACACCTTCATGGTGCGCGCCACCGCGAGCGCATCGTGTTCATTCGTCAAACGGTCGTTCAGGCGGGTCAGCAGATCGCTGTAACCGGAGAGTCCCAACTGCTGCTTGCGTTCCACGATGGCGCGTCGAGCCTTTTCAGCCAGCGAGATGATGAGGTCCGTTTCGGGCGTCGGCGCCGAGGCGAAAAATTCACCGTTGGGCGTCAGTGCGTCAATGCGCAATAACTCCAAGGTCGTCTTTTTGAAGTTGTCTATGGCGGTGAGTGCGGCCAGTTCGTTAAGCGGCAAACCACGAATGACGTCGCCGAGCACGCTGGCACGAAAACTCGGTGAATCGACGTCCGTCGTCATGGTGCCCAGTGGCTCGCCCAATAACGACAGGGAACGTTGCGCAAAACCATGAATCGTCGAAATGCGAATCTGACCGAATTTGCCGAGTGCCTCTTTCAAGATGGCGACTTCGTCGGGGGTGTAGGGATGGAGCTCGGCGACCTCGGGGGCCCGCTTGCCCGAGACGATGTCGGCAATGTTGTGTCGGATGCGCGCGCGAAGTTCGGCCGTTGCCGACCGCGTGAAGGTCACGATCACGATTTCTTCCGGGGTCGCCACTTGTCGGGCCAGGTAGTCAGCCACAAAGTTTTCAATGTTCCAGGTCTTGCCTGTGCCGGCACTCGCCTCGAGTGGCCAGAGGCCACCTTCAGGTGCGGGGCGAGAGAACCGGTAACCCTCGGTGGTGGGGTCAAGCGTCAACGCGACCATCCTTTTTCACGAAGTCAAATAGGGGGATGGCTGAATTGAATTGAGTCGCAAACAACTTCATGACGGACTTAAAGCCATACGACGAGGAGTCCTCCTCTATCTGATGGCTGTCTCGATGGCCGAGGGCCAGCTTCCAGTACGGGTCGCCCAGATACTTCGCATACAGCGACGGGGTGAACTCCGTGTAGCGCCAGCGATCGCGGCTGAGCTTTGGTGCGGTGAAACACGTCAACTCTTCCCCGAGGGCGAAGGGGATGGGGCTCTTCAGGTTGGCAACATAAAAGTTCACCACCATGGCCAGCGACTCGACCGCCGCCGACGCATCGTCGCCGAGCGGGAATCGATATTGCAACACCGCAGGACCATCGCCCGGTTCATTGGGCCGATAAATCAGGTGTAGCGCTGCGGGGCCTGCCACACTGGCGCGCAGCGCGAGAGCGCGCAGCCATAGACCCGGAATCATGCGAAGTGACAACTTGGACGTGGCTACCTCGACAAGAGTCAGGCAGTCTCCCTCGTCGATGACGTCCACCGAGCCGGTCACGGTGCGAGGACCCACGGGAAGAGAAATCGCCACGTGGCGGCGAGTGCCTCGTTCGACGGCCGCGCGATAGAAGTTTGCCATTGACGTCGCAATGTCCAAGAATGCTCCCTCGTCAAGAAGGGGGGCCGGCGGCACGACGCCAGAGGCAGTCATGGCGTCGAGTCCGGCGACGAGATCAATCTGAGTTCGTAGATCAATCTCGGCCCGCTCCTCTTGCCACAAGCTGTCTACGACCTGATGGGCGAGCAGTCCCGCGACTTCGGCATCAACATCGTCGGCCCGGAGTAATTCTTCATCGGGAAGCGAGATGCCGAGGCTGCGCTGAACAAAAACCTTGGGCGGGTTTTTGATGGCCGCCTCTATCTGCGCCAAGGACAACACTGAACTATCGACATTCGTCACCTCGCCGGCGTCATAGTGCGCCGCCCACGAAGATCGCTGACGAAACTCTGACAGGCCGCGGTCAAAGGTAGAAAACGACCACGGACCGTGGAGAATGTCGACGTGGCGAAGAGGTTCGGTGAACGTCGCCTCCGCCAGAAAGTTCTCCGAACTGAAACTATTGCGCGGATGCGTGACCGTCACGGCGGCACCACCGGCGATCTGCGCCACGACGTCGAGGAACTCGCTGTATGCCGTTCCTGGTTCAACCTTCTTATTCGACGCGACGTCACGTCCGCTGCGAATAATGGTGAGGCGCTCTCGCGCCGACAGGATCAACTCACGAAGTCGTCCTCGCGCGTCGTCGGGAGGAGTGACATCGCCGAGGCGAGATTCGAGACGACGAAGGTCCGCCCACTCCCATTCGGGCGCAGTGAAAGCGTCACCGTCGAAACCCACGACGTAGAGGGAACGGTACGACAGACCGCGAACCGTCTCGGGCGTGGTGATGGTGACCCCACCAGTCAGCACGCTGGCCACCGAGCCAATGGAGTCGAAGGCCTCGTCGAGAATCGTCAAGAAGTCGGCCACCGTGAGCGGCTGCGTGTTCGCCTCGACGGCACTTCGCACCGCGTTCAGCGCGCCGAGAACTCGTTCGTGTTCGCGCGCGTCGTCCGGACGAGGCACCACGAACTTATTTATCCACTGGTCGTACCACGCCAGCCAGCCCGCCAGGGTTTTAGACGACCACGACTCGGTGATGGCCGCCGTCAGCTCCGTGATGACTCGCGTGAGCGACACCAAGTGGTCAAAGTGCGCCGGCGCAATTTCCACCGGGAGGAGGCCCGCCACCGATCGAAGCCGAGGATTCTCAACGAAGGCGCCAAGGCGCAGTCGACGGATTCCCGCCTCCCAGGTATTTACCGCTCCTAAGCCCGAGACCTTGAGGTGTTGGCGATGGGCCTCGTTGAGCCCCCAGCGAATGTCCGCATCGAGGGTCCACGACGAAAAAAGTTCATCGTCATCACCGGTGAGCTCGCGAGCAAATTTCACGGTGGGCTCGGCTAAGAATCCCAGAATGTCGGAGCGAGAGCAGCGACTGCGCACGAGGGACAAGAAGTGTCGAACACCCTGCAAATACAGACCATCGTGCGAGAGAGACCGGTCCGCGATGTTGTACGCCAGGGCGGGCTCGCTCTGCGAGGTGGCTTCATAACGACGAGGCCCGAAGGCGGTTCGAACGAGCGGTTCGAACGTTTGAATATCCGGGCACACCACCACGATGTCTGATTCCGAGAGGGGCTCGCCTCGATCTTCATTGAGCTCGTGACGAATGGCGTCGCGAAGAATCTCGGCTTGGCGAATCTCTCCGTGGGTTTCGTGGATGATCACCGAGGAGTCCGCCGTGACCGTGACCACCTCATCGGTCCGCAGGACATGCTGCAAGGCCTGCAACACCGTAGTGGGTGACGACGCGGGGGCACGAGGTGCCACCGGGTCTATCGACATCGCCGTCAGACGATTCATCATCGACGCCAACGCGAGGCTGGACCCACCCCAGAGCTGCAGAATGTCACTGGAGAAGTCGGCGCGTTGGCCCGAGGCCGGCACGCACTTCTCGTCGAAGGGCCGCGCCACGTACAAGGTCACGTCCATCACCTGACTTAAGGCCTGCAGCGCGTCGATGTATCGGGTTGCGCCCGGCAACGAAGAGACACCGAAGATAGTGAGCCGGTCGCGCGCGGGCAGAACATCGAGGTAGTTCGACACGCGAGACCAGGCGTCATCCCAGCGCTCAACGGGCGAGGGCAGATTGAGCGACGTGCGAATGGCGAGGAATAGTGAGACCTGCTCGGCCACGTCGGCGTCATAGGGGGCCGGGCCCTGCTCGAGCCACTCGAGGACCATGTCCGCGCGCCAGGTGAAGTATCGGTCAAAGAGGTCGGCCGCTTGGCGACAACGAGCGAGGGACACACCGTTCTTACCCGTCGTCACCAGCGACATACCCGCCGCGCCGGGGTTCTTCACCGCCCAGTCGTAGATGACGAAGGGCAACTGCGACAGCGACCACGGGTCGCTCTCACGTCCGGTGGTCGCCGCGAGATGGGCGTTCAGTACGCGCTGAGTCACCATCGAGGGGAAGTCGTTATGCCAGTTGGCCACAATGCCGTCGCTGCGGCCCGTCGACACGCCGAGCTTCGTCGCCATCTGGGCCACGAGCCACTGGCGAGTACCGAGAGACGGGGCGACCACCCATTCACGGGCCATCACGTGGTCGCGTAGCGACGCTAAATGACGCGGGCGCTGCAGGCGCTTAACGAGCTCAGGAACGAGTTCGTCGTAGCTGTCGGCCACCACCAGTGAGAACACGCAGACTCCTCCAGATGTCCCTCGCCGGCGGCAAGGCACCTCTCTAGATTGGCAGACGGCTGTGACAACATCCGCCCTCTACCTAGGCCGTGGGAGTCCCCTTGACGGCGACTGACGTGGTCGATCCCACCGTATTGGCGTCCTTCACGGTCACGCTGTACGAGAGGCCGGCGATGAGCTTGGTGATCAACAGTGAATTACCGGACGCGACGTTCACGCTCACCGTGGGTTGACCCGTGGCGCTGTAGGTGACGGTTCGCGTCGTCAGTGCACTGCCATTACTGGCCCC
>CAISIU010000115.1 GCA_903885505.1 uncultured Actinomycetes bacterium
TCGTAATGCGATAACATGACACCTCCACGTCGAAGTGGTGAAATGGCAGACACGCCAGCTTGAGGGGCTGGTGCTCGCAAGGGCGTGCGGGTTCAAGTCCCGCCTTCGACACGCAGTCAACGGCCCCTTAGGGGGCCGTTGGTCTTTTTGAAGGCCTCCGACAACTACTGTCTGGCGTATAGCTATGCGATCGATTGCCTTTGTGGCCTACAGCAGCCGACCCGATGCGGTCGCTATTGCGGACGATTGCGTGTCGATTCTTCGCTCTGAGGGTGTCGAGTGCTCGATGTGGCTGGCGGACTCCGTCGACGTCGCGCCGAAGGCAGATACCTACGTCTCTCTCGGAGGCGACGGAACCTTTCTGCGCGCCGCATTGTGTGCGCATGAGAATTCTGGTGAGGTTCTTGGTGTGGACCTTGGTCGAGTGGGTTTCTTGCTTCGAGTCGCTCCCGGTGACGTCCTCGAGGCTGTTCGAGAGATCGCGTCCGGGCCTCGTCGTTCCACTGAGCGCCTGGCGCTTCGAGGGTCGTGGCGGGGTGAACAGCGCGTGGCGCTAAACGAATTCGTCGTGGAACGAGCGCAAACGGGGCGAATGGTGCACCTTCGCGTCTACTTAGACGGTGAAGAATTCATGACGTATCACGCGGACGGCGTCTTGGTCGCAACTCCCACTGGCTCGACGGCGTACAACTTTTCCGCGGGGGGCCCCATCGTAGCAACTGATGTGGAGGCGGTGATCGTTACCCCTCTGGCGCCCCACTTCACGATGGACAGATCGGCGGTCGTGGGTGCTCACACTCATGTGGACATTGAAGTGTTGGGTGGGGAAGCGATGATCGTGGCGGACGGCTCGGTCGTGGGCGACCTCAGTGCGGGAGAACGAATTTCCATCGGCCGAGATCCACGGGCCGTGTTGGTAGCCGATGGCTCGCCCCACGACTTGGGGGCCCGTCTGCGCCACCACTTGCGAGAAGGCCATGCCTAGGGCTGTTCGCCTTCTGACCCTGCAGGTGCGCAATCTGGGGGTGTTGAAAGATGTCACTGTCGACGTGAGCGACGGACTAACCGTTTTGACGGGTGAAACCGGGGCGGGCAAAACCCTGATAGTGGACGCGCTGGAGCTCGCTCGCGGCTCGGATATGAGACTCGACTCGTCACTCATGTCGTCATTTTCGGTGTCCGCACTGTTCGAAGAAGGTGAACGGGAGATTTCACTGGGTCGTGAGCTCAGCGAGTCAAAAAGGTTGAAGGCCACCATTGACGGGCAAATCACGTCGGCAGAAGCGCTCGCTCGCGTCGCCGACCACCTCTTCACCATCCATGGTCAACGCATGTCGAGTCGCGCGGGCAGTCGCTCGTGGCAACGTGATGTTGTCGACACCTTTGGTTCTGTCGATACCTCAGAATTGGTCAACCTTCGTCAGCAGCGCCAGGAGCTTCTCTCCGTCTTGGGAAGCACCGTCGACGATCCAACTCTTCGTGAGCGGGAGCTCGAATTGCTGACATTCCAAATTCAGGAATTCGAGTCGCTGGCCATCATCGGCGAATCGGAGCTCAGCACCACCGTCGAGGAATTGCTCGAATTGTCCGCTCTTCGCGAGGCGACGGGTGCGATTGTGGGTGCGTCAGAATTGCTCGCCATTGATGACGGCCCCGTGGAGAACATCGCCACCATGCTCTCCACATTGCCGACGAATGACTCTTTGCGCGAGATTCGTCAGTCGATCACCACGGCAATCGATTTGCTACGTGACGCGGGCACGGCCCTTCGGGCGATGATCGATGTTGATGCGAGCGTCGATGAGCGGTTGGCCGTGCTGGAAGCGAGGGTTGACGAATTGACTCGCTTTGCCCGCAAGTACGGCGGCAACCTAGAGGGCGCAATGCGCGCGATCGAAAAGGCTCGTCAGCGAGTTGATGAACTCACGTCGTCCGATGAATCATTGGCACGAGCCAGAGAAAAATTGGCAGAGATATCACCTCTTCTGGCGACCGCGGAAGCAAAGGTACGTAGTGATCGGCAACTAGCCGCACAACAGTTCGCGGCGACGGTGACCGATGTTCTTCCCCGAGTAGCGCTGCCACATGCGCGAATTTCTGTGAGCGTGTCGGGCGATGACGGCTCTGACATCGAGTTCGAATATCAGCCCCATCGCGACGCGCCCGCCGGACCTTTGGCTGAGATGGCCAGTGGCGGCGAATTGTCGAGAGTGATGCTGGCCCTCACCTTGGTCTCGTTGGCAGATTCGGCCGTGGCGATATTCGATGAAGTCGATGCCGGCATCGGTGGCTCGACTGCTCAATCCATCGGGGATTGCCTCTCATCTCTCGCCCGCCACCAGCAGGTCATCGCAGTGACGCACACGGCGTCTATCGCCGCCAAGGCGGACTCCCACTGGGTGGTCGAGAAGTCCTCCGATGGTGTGTTGGCCTCCGTTCGCCGCGTTGTCGGAGCCGAGAGGGAGCGAGAGATCGCGCGCATGCTCAGCGGGAACCCCGACTCGGCCGAGAGTTTGGCCCTCGCTCGCCAACTTCTGGCGTAGCCAACATTTCTCACCCGCCGTCTCGCTACACTTGTACTCCGTGGCATATGCGAACGGTCCAGCGAAATTCATCTTCGTCACTGGGGGCGTCAGCAGTTCCCTCGGAAAAGGCCTAACCGCCTCGTCGCTGGGCCGACTCTTGAAGTCTCGCGGACTTCGAGTCACGATGTGCAAGCTCGACCCCTATTTGAACGTCGATCCGGGAACAATGAACCCGGGAGAACACGGTGAAGTTTTCGTTACCGACGATGGTGGGGAAACCGACCTCGATCTCGGCCACTACGAGCGTTTCATCGATGAGCCGCTGACCCAGCGCTCCAACACAACCACGGGAGCGATCTACAGCTCCGTTATCGAAAAAGAACGCCGTGGCGATTACTTGGGCAAGACCGTTCAGGTCATTCCGCACATCACGAATGAAATCAAGGCGCACGTAGCGCGACTTGCGACGGACGATACGGACATCGTGATCGTCGAAGTCGGTGGCACCGTCGGGGACATGGAGATTGTTCCCTTCATTGAGGCAATTCGTCAATTCCGGAGAGACGTGGGACGCGAGAACGTGTGCTACATCCACTTGACTTTGGTGCCGTATTTGGCAGCCAACGGTGAGCAGAAGACCAAGCCCACCCAGCATTCGGTCACCATGTTGCGTTCGAGTGGCATTCAGCCGAATGTGATCGTGTGCCGTTCTGACCAACCAATCTCGGATTCCTTGAAGTCGAAAATCAGCCTCTTCTGCGACGTGACCCCCGAAGCCGTGGTCTCGGCAATTGATGCGCCCTCGATTTATGACATTCCGTTGGCGCTCTATCACGAGGGGCTCGACCGAATCGTTCTGGATGTTCTTGGCTTTGACATTGATGCGTTGCCTATCGATCTCAGCGAATGGGAGACAGCCGTTCGTCGCTACCACGAGGCCACGACGACGGTCCGCATTGCCATTGTCGGCAAGTACGTCTCGATGGCCGATGCCTATCTCAGCGTCGAGGAATCAGTTCGTCACGCGGGATTCGGTGCGGGAGTACGTACGAGTATTGAATGGGTGGAGGCCGAGGACCTTCACGGGAACTCGACCATCCCGGACCTTTCTCAGTACGACGGCATCATCGTGCCTGGCGGATTCGGTGAACGCGGCATTGAAGGCATGGTTGAGACCGCTCGAATCGCACGAGAGGGCCTCATTCCCTATCTCGGAATTTGTTTGGGCATGCAAATCCAGGTGATTGAATTCGCTCGTCACATCCTGGGTCTTGCCGACGCCAACTCGACCGAATTCTCGCCGACCACCGAGCACGCCGTGATTGACCTCATGGCCGATCAACACGAGGTCACCAACAAGGGCGGCACCATGCGCTTGGGCTCGTATCCCGCACACCTGCGGTCGGGAAGCATCGTGCGCGGTCTCTACGGTGACGACGTGGTGCACGAACGCCATCGGCACCGCTTCGAGATGCACGCTCGCTGGGCCGAGAGCTTCGAGTCGGCCGGACTTAAGATTGCGGGACTGTCACCCGATGGCCAACTAGTCGAGTTTGTGGAACTCGATGGTCACCCTTACATGGTGGGCACCCAGGCGCATCCCGAATTCAAGAGCCGCCCGAATCGTCCTCACCCGCTGTTTGTTGGCCTCGTCGATGCTGCGATCAAGCGGGCCGCAGAACGCGACGCATCTAAGTAATGAGTGACAGCGATTTCACCATCGCTGGGCGAAACGAATTACTACGGGCCCATGTTTTCGGCGTCGCCGATTATGAAGTTCGCGGCCCCGACGGCACTTTTCACCGAGCGGTAGCAGAGCATCCGGGCGCCGTATTCGTGGTCGCCGTTAATGATCGTGGAAATTTCGGAATGATTCGCCAGTGGCGAACCGCACGAAATGGGTGGCAGTGGGAACTGGCGGCGGGCACGCGCGACGTGGACGGCGAGCCAGAGCTCGAGACCGCTCGTCGCGAGCTTCGCGAGGAACTGGGCGTCACGGCGGGGGAGTGGTCAGAGCTCACCTGGCTGTACAGCTCTCCCGGCTGGACAAATCAGATCAATCGCATCTTCGTGGCGACCAACCTGGTCGTGGAGCCCCGAGAGGTGTCGGGACCTGAAGAAACTCATTCGACGGTTGGGTGGCTGACGCCAACGGAAGTTCGCGAACTGATTCGAGCAGGCGGCCTCGACGCCGTGAGTGCCGCGGCTCTCCTTCTTGTCTTGGCGGGGGACGTAGGTGAGTGATCGCTCGTTATTGCGTGACTACCTCACGTTTTTAGCCGTCGAGAAGGGCCGTGCTCGAACCACCATCGAATCGTACGGGCGAGACCTCGAGTCCTTTTGCGATTTTCTCCTTGCGCAGCAGGTGTCGGTTCTCGCCTCCACTACCGAAGATGTCGAGCGATTTTTGTCTCATCTGCAATCCGCGGGGAAGGCGCCCTCGACTATCAATCGTCATCGAGCCTCCATTCGTGGTTGGCAAAAGTATCTGGTCCTCGAAGGCGAGCGGTCAGTGGACCCCACGGCGTTACTGGGGGCAGCAAAGCGCACCTCACAACTTCCGCACCCGATGTCGGAAGACGCAGTCGGCAGACTGCTCGCGGCATGTGAGGGAAACGCACCAGGAGATGCCCGAGACCGAGCGCTCATTGAATTTCTTTACGGAACCGGCGCACGGGTGAGTGAAGCATGCTCACTCAATCTCATCGATCTTGACTTTGACGAAGGAACCGTGCGACTGTTGGGAAAGGGCGACAAGCAGCGTGTGGCCCCTCTTGGTCGCGGGGTGACGCGAGCGCTCTCTGACTATTTGGGATCCGCCCGTGGGCGACTGGGTAGTCAACAGCACCCCACTCGGGTGTTCGTCAATGCTCGCGGTGGCCCCCTGAGTAGACAGGGGGTCGACCTTGTCATTCGAAAGCGCGGCCTCGCGGCGGGAATTCCTGGCGAGTTCCTCCACGCACATTGTTTGCGCCACAGCTGTGCCACTCACATGTTGGAGCATGGAGCGGATATTCGGGTTGTCCAAGAACTCCTCGGGCATTCATCAATTGCCACCACCCAGGTGTACACCCGTGTCACGATGGGCACCTTGCGGGCCGCGTACGAGAGCGCTCATCCTCGGGCGGTAGTTTGATGCACGTGCAGTCGGTCATCAAATTCGTGGTGGTAGCCCTTGCGGTCATTCCCGCCATCGTCTTTCACGAAGTGGCCCACGGTTACGTCGCCAATGCCTTCGGCGACCGCACCGCGAAGGATGCTGGCCGGCTGTCGCTCAATCCGCTGAAGCACGTCGACGTGATGGGAACCTTGATCCTCCCCGCGGTGCTGTACCTCACACTGGGCGTCGCTTTTGGGTACGCCAAGCCTGTTCCGGTGAATGTCGGGCGCTTACGCAAGCCTCGAGAGCAAAGCTTTTGGGTGAGCCTCGCCGGTCCGGGGACGAACTTTTTCCTGCTTCTCGTGGCGATTGCGATAGGCCACCTTCCCATCTGTGATTGGAATGCTTATTTGGGAGCCGACTTGTCCGTTCGCAATTGGGTGGCGGTGTGGGCGCTGTATTTCGGCTTGGTGAATGTCACGCTGGGACTTTTCAACCTCTTGCCAATTCCGCCTCTCGATGGATCGGCTCTGATTGAGCGGTTCATTCCGATTCGCCAATTATCGGGCTATTACCGTTTTCGGGCACAGGCTCTTCCCTACGCGATGGTTTTCTTAATCCTGAACTCGCTTTATTTCCATATCGGAATGGGAGTCATGCAACACGTGCAGGACTCGGTGGCGAAGCTGGTGTCAGGCGCCTAACTAATGCCGAGACCCACGGCTGACGCCGCCCGTCGGTAGGTTGCCTCAGCGATGACCTCGGCGCGCGCGGCGCCAATAGCCAGCAGGCGATTGAGCTCACCCTTATCGGCCAGTAATTCGTCACGACGCTGAGCGATAGGGGCGAGATGGGTGACTACCAGATCAGCCAAATCCTTCTTCAAGTCTCCGTAACGCTCGTAGCGAGACGCCACCACTTCTGGTGCGTCACCGCTAATAGCGCTAAAGATCTCTAACAGGTTGGCCAAGCCCGGCTTGGCTTCCCAGTCGAAACGAACTTCGCCATCGGTGTCCGTCACGGCCTTCATGATCTTCTTGCGGATATCCGCCTCCGCATCGAAGATGCCCATGGCGCCCAGCGGGCTCGACACCGACTTGCTCATCTTGCGAGTGGGTTCTTGCAGGTCCATAACGCGAGCGGCCACGGGGGGGAAGAATCCTTGAGGAACCACAAAGGTATCTCCATAGCGATTATTGAAACGCTCCGCAATATTGCGAGCAAGCTCTAAGTGCTGACGTTGGTCATCACCAACAGGAACGCGTTGCGCGTCGTACAGCAAGATATCGGCGGCCATGAGCACTGGGTAGGTAAAGAGCCCCGCGGAGAAACCGTCTTGACGATCAGCCTTCTCCTTGAATTGCGTCATGCGAGACAACTCGCCGTAGCTCGCGACGCACTCCAGAATCCAGCTCAAACGAGTGTGGTGGGGAACGTGGCTTTGAATAAAAACTGTCGCCACATTGGGATCGAGACCGACGGCAAAGAGCGTGGCGGACAGTTCGAGCGTCTGTCGCTGCAAGTCGGAGGGGGAGATGGGCAAAGTCAATGCGTGGAGATCCACCACGCAGTAGTAGGAGTTGCTGCTTTGTTGTTGAGCCCATTGGCGTAGGGCGCCGAGGTAATTTCCCAGATGGACGGCGCCGGAAGGCTGGATGCCGGACAGAACTCGCATGGGGGCAGTCTAGAAGGCGAGTCTCGGGAACTTTGAGTAGTCTCTGCGCATGACCTTCGTCGTGACGACGCCGGCGTTCAGCGGGCCTATCGAGACCCTGCTGCAGGTGATCTCTGCCCATGACGTCGACATTCTCGATGTTCCTCTGGCCGCCGTTGTTGACGCCTTCATTGTTGCCTTACGCCAGCGTGAGGGCGAACTGGACATGGAGGAGCTCTCGGAGTTCATCCTGATTGCGGCAATTTTGTTGGAGCTAAAGAGCATTCGACTGTTGCCCGGCAAGAACGAGTCCGAAAAGGACGAGGAGTTCATTGGCTGGGAAGAGCGCGATGTTCTTTTGGCTCGCTTACTGGAATTGCGCACCTACGCGGCTTTGGCCGATGCCTTCGTATCGCTTTTTGAAGTTGCCAGCCGCCGCTTCACTCGCGTCGCCGGTATTGATGACGGTTTTGTCATCACGCCTCCCGATCTTCTCAAGGGAGTGACGCCCGCGCAGATCGCCACTGCGTACCTGCGTGGCATCGAAGAAAAGCCGGTCCCCGTCGTTCGCCTTCACCACGTCACCGTTGATGCGGTCACGGTGGCGGAGACCGTGGTGAAATTGGCACAGAGCTTGCCGTCGCGCGGCCGACTCTCTTTCCGAGACATGGTGGCGGGCCTAGAGACGCGCATTGAGGTGATCGTCCACTTCCTTGCCATCTTGGAGCTATGCAAGCTCGGACGTGTACAACTCGGTCAGGCAGCCACCTTCGGTGATGTCGACATTGAATGGGTCGGTCCGACGACTGCCCTCGAAATTGGAATGGTGGATATGTATGAGGGATGAGCGTTCACTCGAACAACGTCTAGAAGCGATGTTGACCATTGCAATCGAACCCGTCACGGCGGAGGAATTGGCCGATCTGGCCGACACCGACACCGACACCGTGCGCAGCGTCCTTCGGGCGTTGCGAGACCAGGCCGCGTCTGAGCGACGAGGCTTCACCTTCACTGAGTTGGCCAGCGGCTGGGTGATGCAAAGTTCCCCAGATGTTTCTGAAGACGTCACTCGATTTGCCAACCGCGATGTGTCTCACCGCTTAAGTGCGGCTGCGCTGGAGACGCTTGCCATCGTGGCCTATCGCCAACCCGTTTCTCGCTCCCAGGTGTCCGCGTTGCGCGGTGTCAACGTGGACGGCGTCGTGCGTCTTTTGGAGCAGCGCGGCTACATCGAGGAGCGTGGCCGTGCCGAAGGGCCGGGGCAGCCCATTTTGTATGGCACCACGGAAATCTTCCTGGACCGTTTGGGGCTCGCCAACCTGAGCGAACTGCCCCCGATTGAGAGCTTTCTGCCGAACCTTGATGCGGCTCGCACCATTGCCGACAGCTTTACGCCGTCTACCGATCTAGATGTTGAGGAATCGGCGGACACTAACGTGGCACCGAGCGACGACTCCGCAGACGACGGTGGCGAGTGAGCGACGAGCTCTTCGAGGCCGAGGGCGAGAGGCTGCAAAAGTCACTGGCTCGCGCCGGCTTTGGCAGTCGCCGAGCCTGCGAGGTCCTCATTACCGAAGGACGCGTGACCATTGATGGTCGGAGGGCGGAGCTGGGCAATCGAGTCCACTCCGAGGTCGCCGAAATTCGCGTAGATGGGAAGCTCGTTCCTACTGCACCCAATCTCGTTTACTTCATCTTGAATAAGCCCGCGGGCGTCGTCACCACGGCAGATGACCCTCAAGGGCGCCCAACAGTTCTCGATCTTGTTCCCGCACCCGTGAGAATCTTTCCGGTCGGTCGCTTGGATATGAATAGCGAGGGCCTGTTGATCTTGACCAATGACGGACGGTTAACTCATCTGTTGACTCATCCGAGCTCAGGAGTCCAAAAGGAGTACCTGGTGCGAGTCGAGGGAGACCCGTCACCGGGTTCGCTGCGACGCTTGCGCGAAGGTATTCAGCTCGAAGATGGAATGACCGCTCCCGCCCAAGTCGTTCGAGTGTCCGACGGCGTTCTTCGAATTGTGATTCACGAAGGTCGTAACCGGCAGGTTCGTCGAATGTGCTCGGCAATTGGCCACGAAGTCACTCGACTGGTTCGCACTCGGATTGGTCCGTTGACCGATCCCACCCTGTCGCCGGGGGTCAGCCGTCAATTGTCCGTATCGGAAGTTCGAAAGCTCATGGCGGCGGTTGAACCTTCCACGTCACGCCGATAGTCGTGCGCATCGTCGGCGGACATCGTTTTAGTGGCGAGATTGATGTGCCTGGCGACAAGAGCGAATCTCATCGCGTCGTCCTTATCAGTGCCCTTGCTGACGGCATATCGAGAATCTCGGGGCTTTCCAATGGAGACGATGTCGCACGCACCCTCGCCTCGGTCGAGGACCTGGGTGTGCGCACCACGATCGATGTTTCCGGCGTGACCGTAGCTGGCGGACTTCGGTTACCAGCCCAAGAGGTCAGCGTTGATCTGGGCAACAGCGGAACGGGTTTGCGCCTGATGGTGGGGGCCGTCGTTGGGCGAGGACCGGGCATCGTCTCCTTTAGGGGCGACGAGAGCCTGAGTGCTCGACCCATGGATCGAGTCACCCTTCCCCTGTCGCAGATGGGTGGAGGCTTCCAGGGAGTAGGCGACCGACAAGGACTGCCTCTTGTCGTCACCGCGCCGAGCGACATCACTGGGATTAGCTATGACGTCCCGGTACCCTCCGCGCAGGTCAAGAGCGCCATTCTCTTTGCGGGATTAGGCGCCAATTCGGCAACGACGGTAAGGGAGAGCGTTGATACCCGTCGGGCGACCGAGGAACTGATGGCCGACGCGGGCATCGCTATTGCGGAGACCCGCGACGAAACGGGCGCACGTGTCGTGACCGTCGAACCGGGCATACCTGCAGCCCGAGACTGGCAGGTGGGGCGTGACCCGTCTCAAGCGGCATTTTTCTTGGTGGCGGCCGCCTTGTCGCCCTCCGGTCGTGTTCGCATCGAAAATCTCGTTCGCGACCCGGCCCGATGGGGCTTCTTGGATGTCATCGAACGTAGTGGCGCTCGCGTCGTTCGATCGTCTAACCACCGGATCGTTGACGTGTCGCATGGCACGGTGCTGCCGTTCACCACGGACGGAGCCGAGATTGTGGGCCTGGATGAAGTCCCCATTTTGACGGTGTGGGCGGTCATGGCCTCAGGGACGTCGACTTTCACCAACGTGGGAGAACTGCGCCACAAGGAAGTTGATCGGCTCGCTGCGTGTGCGGACATGGCGAGGAAGTTCGGTGCCATCGCCACCATCGATGGTGACAACCTCCAGATTGAGGGCATCGGAGGCCCTACTAACCAGCAACCAACCATCAAGTGGCGCCACGACCACCGTATGGTTATGGCCTCGGCCATCGCGGGCGCCCTCGGTGCCGGATGCGAGCTCGAACATCCAGAGGCGGTCAATTCGAGTTTTCCCTCCTTCTACGACGTTCTAGATTCACTGCGATGAACGGTCGAGTTATCGCTATCGACGGACCTGCCGGCGCCGGAAAGAGCACCGTGGCGCGTGCGGTTGCCGAGCGATTGGGTTGGTCCTTCCTCGACACCGGTGCGATGTATCGCGCAGTCACGGTGATTGCCCTCGAGGCGGGTATCGACCTCAGCAGCGACGAGCTGCTGGAACAGGTGGTGTCCGACCTCTCCATTTCAATGACCGATCGCGTCGTCATCAATGGACGTGACGTCACCTTGGAGATTCGTTCTCCCGACGTGAATTCGGCCGTGTCGGCCGTCGCGGCGTGCTCCGCCATACGCCGAGCACTCGTCGAGCAACAACGCATATTTGCGAGCGAGCAGGCCCTGGGAACGGTTGTCGAAGGTCGCGACATCACCACCGTCGTTTTTCCTGACGCAGAGGTGCGGATATTCCTTACCGCCTCATTAGAGGAACGAGCGAAGCGCCGCGGAGACGAATCGGCCGCTTCGGTGGCGGCGCGAGATTCAGCTGATACGTCACGTGTCGATAGCCCGCTGAGTGTCGGTGACGGCGTTACCATCTTGGATACGACGAACATGCCACTTGACCAAGTGGTTGATGAGGTGGTCGCATGCCTACGGAAGTAAATCTGTCGCCTAAGAAGACGTTGGGTTACCACGTCGTTCGCAGCATCGTGTGGAGCTTGTGGAGCGCGCTGTTCCGCCCGATCATCGAGGGGGAGGAGAACATCCCCGCAACTGGCCCCATCGTCATTGCTCCCGTTCACCGGTCCAACGTCGATTTTGCGGTGGCCATCTTCGTCACGCCACGCAAGACTTTCTTCATGGCAAAAGACAGCCTGTGGAAGGTACCTGTTCTGAGATGGCTGATTTCGACGATGGGGGCCTTCCCCGTGAAGCGAGGAACGGCGGATCGTGACTCACTGGAAAAGGCGCGGTCCATCCTTCGAGACGGACAGCCACTGGTGTTGTTCCCAGAGGGGACTCGGCAAAGCGGTCCCGAGGTAGCAGAGTTGCACATGGGGGCGGCCTTTGTTGCCCTTCATACGGGGGCTCAGATTGTGCCGGTAGGCATCGCGGGAACCGAAGACGTCATGCCGAAGGGTGCCAAATTCCCGCGACCCCATCGCATCAGCATCGTTGTCGGCGCTCCCATCTCCGTGCCGCAGGCCGAAGGGCGAGTTCCAAGGTCGGATATTCAGGCGACGACCGAACAACTGCGGGTGGCGTTGCAATCAGCGCAAGATCGCGCCAACGAGCTGCTGGCTTAGCGCTCGCGCCACCACGTGCCGAATACCACGCGGGCGTAACGGAACCCGAAAGTCCAGTTACCACCCTTTTTGGTGGTTCCCGACGCGCGTGGCAACCACTCCGTGGGGACCTCAGACACTCGCCATCCACGCTTCAAGCAGGTGATGAGCAATTCGGCAGTCTGATACTGGACCTGCTGCAACCGGTCCACCACGTCCGCCAGCATCGTGACACGCAGGGCGCGATATCCGTTTGAGGTGTCAGTCAGGTGCTGCCCGGTCATACGGTTCATGATGAAAGAGAAAACCTTCACGCCAAGACGTCGGAAACCATCGGAGGTGTGGTCGCGCCCGAGTCGACGGCTGGCCACGACAAAGTCGCTGGTGTCGTCGATAATGGGCAGAACTATGCCGTCCATTTCACGCGGATCATTTTGACCGTCGGCGTCGAGGGTGATGACGTACTTGGCGTCGTAGTTGATCGCGAAGCGGTATCCCACCTTCAGGGCCGAACCCTGACCCAGGTTGACGGGGAGATCGATGACGAGAACGTTCGAGAATCCGCGGGCGATTTCGGCAGTCTTGTCGTCTCCGCCATCCACAACGACGAGGCAGTGATAGGGCTGGCCGTGAACAAGCTCAGGGAGCTTTTCCAGGACCGCTCCGATGTTGTCCTCTTCCTCGTAGGCAGTGATAAGGGCGACCACCTCTCGCGCCTCGATGTGGGGGTAGTCCTTGTCGAAACGCTCCATCGCCTTCGAGACCGCGAAGGCCTCGAGATTGCCGTAGCGACGCGCTTCTAGATCGATACCCATATTGATTCCTTACAGTGAGAGGGGAGAGGCGAAAACCTGTCGAACCATCGGCTCGAAGTGTTCCAGTGGTCGGCTTGAAAAATCGGGGTCAAAACTGGTTTGGTCCCAGTCGTCGGCGAACTTCTCGGCGAGGTCGAACCAGGGTTGCCCGCGGTGTTGTTCACGCAAGGCGGGGTCCATGCCCAAGAAGGAGTAGTAGTGGCGGCCTTGGAAGTCTTGGTGCGCCGCGATCATCCAAAACACTTCATCGCGCACATAGGGACGAAGAATCTCGGCGGCGATACGTGGGTGGTTAATGACAGAGATCAGCTTGCCGATATCGTGAAGAAGTGCCGCGACGATGACCTGCTCATCAGCGCCATCATCTTCGGCTCTCGTCGCCGTCTGGACTGCGTGCTCTAGTTGGTGGACCGAGAATCCATCGGTAATGTCGGAGAGCCCCCGGAGCATGCTGAGAATCTGGTTGGCCACCCGAGGCTGAGCCTCCATTGTCACCGTCGCGATATTCATCCACTGTTCCGACGTGGACTCGTCCATGCGCGTGAAACTTTCGGCCATTAGACCATTCTGCCACGCCAGAAAGAATGAGAGTTGTATTACGGCGTAGATACCAACACCGTCGCGGCTGACCGTTCTCGGTCTGTCGCCACGGGATCGCTGTCATCGGTCCGCGGGGAAAAGCTAGCATCGACAACTTTCGCTAACGATTTGAGAAATTCTCGCAATTCCGGCGGTGGCGGGAAATATTCGTCTTCCACGGTGTCTGCGACAATGTCGACTCCCTCACGCGGGTTGAGGCGTCGAACCACTTCTTCCACCAGGCGTTCCGGTGCCGACGCGCCGGCGGTGACCGCCACAACCCCGGAGATGTCATCGGGGAGCTCGTCGGCACTATTAACCCGGAGGACTCGAGGGCAGTGAGACGCAGCCACGGTGGCCAGCGCCACGGTGTTAGAGCTGTTGGCTGAACCGATGACCACCACTGTGTCCGCGCGTGAGGCGATCGCACGAAGAGCGGCTTGGCGGTTGGTGGTCGCAAAACAGAGGTCGGAACGATTCGGCATCCACAGGTCGGGGAAAGTCTGAAGAGCGTGTTCGCGGATTTCCTGCCACTCATCGAGACTGAGCGTCGTTTGCGATAGAAGCGCGAAGGGGCCCTCGAGGTGTGACATCGCGTCAATATCAGCGGTGGACTGAATCAGGTGAACGGAGTCGGGGGCAACCGCCATGGTGCCCACCGCTTCCTCGTGGCCTTCGTGGCCCACGTACAAAATCGTGTAGCCCTTTTTCGACCGAACCTTGAGTTCGTGGTGGACTTTGGTCACCAGCGGACAGACGGCGTCAACCACCACGCCTCCAGATAGGCGAGCAGCTTCAACGACAGCAGGCGGTGAGCCGTGGGCGCTCAACATGATGGGTGCACCCTGGGGTGCTTCACTCACGTCATCGATAAATCGAACCCCACGAGAGCGAAAATGCTCCACCACCACTTGGTTGTGCACGATTTCGTGATAGCAGTAGACAGGAGGCTCAAAGACCTTGGTCATCCAGTCAAGAGCCTTAATAGCTTTCTCTACGCCCGCGCAAAACCCTCGGGGCGATGCGAGCAACACGCGACTGACGTCCATGTCGTCAGCCTACCGACGCTGAGGTTCGTCAGAGTCCTAGGCTGTAGGCGTGTCGGGAGCCAAAGTATCTGCGGTCAGTGAGGGCTCCCCGGCCTATGAGGCGGGGATCCGAGAAGGCGACGCCATTATCTCGATTAATGGTGTTGCCCCCACCGACATCATTGAGTACCAGCAACTGATTGATGGGGCCAGCGTCGAAGTCATTGCCACGCGCGACAGTGACATTGGGCGCAAATTCCTGATTAGCAAATTGGAAGGCGAGCCGCTGGGAATTTCGATCGAATCGGCCATTTTCGACCGAATTCGAACCTGCGACAACCACTGCAACTTCTGCTTCATCTACCAACTACCGAAGGGCATGCGACGCAGCCTCTACGTGAAGGACGACGACTACCGCCTGTCGTTCCTCTACGGCAACTACACCACGTTGACCCGTTTCACGGAATTTGACCTGGAGCGGGTCATTTCGGAGCAGTTGAGCCCACTGTACGTCTCGGTGCACACGACAAATCCTGAACTGCGCGCGACGATGTTGCGCAATCCGCGTGGAGCGACCAGTTTGCGCTGGCTGCAGGCGCTTCTTGACGCGGGAATCACGGTGCACGCCCAAATAGTTGCCTGCCCCGGATTCAACATTGGAGAAGAACTTCGGCGCACGATGTTTGACATGTTGACGATGTATTCATCTGTCGAATCGGTAGCCGTCGTGCCCTTTGGGGTCTCGACGTTCTCCACCGAGAGCGAGATGCGGCCGTATTCACGAGACGAAGCGCGCGAAACCCTGGCTGACATCGCGACTTTTGATCGAATGGCGATTGAACTCGTCGGGCGATCAGTCTTTTTCGCGTCCGACGAGATGTACCTCATTGCCGAGATGGAGCCGCCAGCAGACACTCACCAATCTGTCGACCTGGCCGAAAATGGCGTCGGCCTCATTTCGGCGTTCACGGAGAGTTTTCTTCATGGGACCGCGATGGACACCCTCGGTACCGGTTTCTTTCAATCCGTTGACGGCGCACCGGCGTGGGGATATCGCGCCCCTCGATTCAGTCAGGATCAGCTGAGCCGCGGCGACGAACGGGTGACGATCTTGACGGGGGAATACGCAGCGTCTCGATTGCGGCACCTCCTCGCGGCCATCGGTCGCCATGACATCGACGTGATGTCGGTGGAGAATCGGTTCTTCGGGGGAAACATCAAAGTAGCCGGGCTCCTCACGGGAGTGGATATCGCCCGATCCATGGAAGAAATCGGTCTCGATCGATATTTCGTCATCCCCGACGTCTGCCTCTCTGAAAACCGCTTTCTTGACGGACTAACATTGGAAGACCTTCCTGCGCCGTGCGGCGTCGTGGAAACAACCGGCATTGCCCTGCGTCAGTTCGTGGATTCCGTGCCCCAGAAAGCGAACGCCTCGTGAAGCCCCAAGTAGTAATCGTCGGTCGACCCAATGTCGGCAAAAGTTCACTGGTCAATCGTCTCGCTGGTCGACGTATCGCAGTGGTCGAGGAGTTGCGTGGCGTGACTCGCGACCGCAAGAGCGTCGAAGTGGAGTGGCGCGGCCGGTCCTTCGACGTGGTGGACACGGGTGGATGGCTACAGGCCGGTTCCGAGCTCGAAGATAAGGTGTCCAAGA
>CAISIU010000116.1 GCA_903885505.1 uncultured Actinomycetes bacterium
CGTCGAAGACCGCACCTACATCTGCTCGACCAACGAGATCGATGCCGGTCCCACCAACAACTGGTGCGAGCCTGCCGAGATGCGCGCGAAACTTAATGGTCTCTTTCAGGGATCGATGAAGGGTCGCACCATGTACGTGGTGCCCTTCTCTATGGGACCGCTCGGTTCGAAGATCGCGCACATCGGCGTGGAGCTCACCGACTCCCCCTACGTCGCCGTCTCCATGCGCATCATGACGCGCATGGGCAAGGGCGCCCTCGACGTTCTCGGCGACCACGGCGACTTTGTGCCCTGCTTGCACTCTGTCGGCATGCCGCTGGCCGATGGTCAGGCGGATGTCGCCTGGCCGTGCAACGCCGACAACAAGTACATCGTGCATTTCCCTGAGACCAAGGAAATCATTTCCTACGGTTCGGGTTACGGCGGCAACGCGCTGCTCGGTAAGAAGTGCTTCGCGCTGCGCATTGCCTCGGTGATGGCGCGCGACGAGAACTGGTTGGCCGAGCACATGCTCATCTTGAAGCTCACGAGCCCCGCCGGTGAGACGCGCTACCTCAGCGCGGCGTTCCCCTCGGCCTGCGGCAAGACCAACCTCGCGATGTTGATCCCCACCCTGCCGGGTTGGAAGGTCGAGACCGTGGGTGACGATATTTGCTGGATGAAGCCGGGACCCGATGGTCGCCTCTACGCGATTAACCCCGAGGCCGGATTCTTCGGCGTCGCGCCGGGCACCAACATGGAGACCAACCCGAACGCGATGTACTCCATCGAGGCGAACACCATCTTCACCAACACCGCCCTCACCGCTGACGGTGACGTGTGGTGGGAAGGCATGGGCGACGCGCCGGAAGGTTTGACGGACTGGAAGGGTCAGCCATGGTCGAAGGACCTCGGCACTCCCGCCGCTCACCCGAACGCTCGCTTCACCGCTCCCGCCGAGCAGGACCCGGCCATTGCGGCCGAGTGGGAAGACCCGGCGGGCGTGCCCATCGACGCCGTTCTCTTCGGTGGTCGTCGCGCCAGCGTCATTCCGCTCGTGTTCGAAAGCTTCGACTGGAACCACGGCGTGTTCCTCGGCTCCATCATGAGCTCGGAGACCACCGCCGCCGCCGCGGGTGCCGTCGGCAACCTGCGTCGCGACCCCTTCGCCATGTTGCCCTTCTGTGGTTACAACATGGCCGACTACTTCGCGCACTGGCTGAAGATTGGCTCGCTGAGCTCGGCCGACAAGCTGCCGAAGATCTTCTACGTCAACTGGTTCCGCAAGGGCAGCGATGGTCGCTGGCTGTGGCCGGGATACGGCGAGAACAGCCGCGTGCTGGAGTGGGTCTTTGAGCGCGTCGCGGGTCGTGCCGAGGGTGTGACCACGCCCATTGGCGTCATCCCGACTCGTGAGGCACTCAACCTCGAGGGCCTCGCCATCGACGAGCGCGACGTGACGGAACTGCTCACGGTGAACGACGACGAGTGGCGCGCCGAAGTGCCGCTCATCCGCGAGCACTACGCCCAGTTCGCAGACCGCCTGCCGGCCGAGCTGCACGCGCAGGTTGACGCACTTGAGGCTCGCCTCGCGTAATCACCCGGTTAATAAAAACTCCCCGCTGCGATGCAGCGGGGAGTTTTTATTTGCGGAGCGATGCCTTAGATCGACGCACCAAAGCTCGCCATGTCCTTACGCAGGCGCTGCAGGGCGTCGTCCTCGACGGTGAGAGTCAGCACTAACTGCAGGGGCGTTTGCTGTGGCTTACCGCCACGCACTTCATCAACCACGCGCTGCACGTTCTCACTGAGTGTGGTCGAGAATGCTCGAATCTGGTTGATGGGCCCGAGGCAGAGGTCCGCCACGTCATTGCCCAACGCCTGGTATTTCCCAAAGTTGGTGGACTTAACGTCCATGGCGACGTGAATGAGATTTTGATAAATGCCCGCGACCTCGCCCGCTACGTGAGCAATGGCGGCCTCATTGGCCGCGACGCCCGGAGGGCCAAAGGCACCTTCCATGTGCGCGGGCGAAAACACCGTTTCCGTGAGTGCCACGGTCGTCGTCATGGTTTCCATCGCGTGCTTCAGCTCCCCGATGGGATCAGCGACGGCGGGACCACTCGCCGCGCCCGACATGTTCACGAACTCGAGGCGCGTGGGCTCGAGAGCCTCGATGCTGCGCGCCAATTCGGCCGCGAGATAGAGGTACTCCCATCCCGCGTCGTGGTCCACGGGAGTGCCGAGGTGGCTCGGCACGTACACGATGTGCTCGAGCATCTCGAGCGCTTGCTGGTGCTGGCGTGCGGCCTTGGAAAACAACTGCTTGAACATGCTCATCCCAACTTCGTTCGAAAGTAGACCCCACGCTTGCCGCCGCGGGCGTATAGCCCACTACGACCCGCTTGCTTGCCCACGCGCAGCCCCGCGACGCCAAAAGACGCGCCGAGACCCTTCTTCGAGAGGTTCAGTCGCAACGGACCAAAGCTCACACTTTTTCGGTAGTACAGACCCATGGGTGAAACGTAACTCAGCCCTGTGACACAGCAGCGTGATGCCCCGCTCACGCTCGCCGTTAGGTTCGACAGGGTTTACCCCCACACGCGAGGCCCCCATGAGTTCATCAACCCCCACCCACCGCGGAGCCTTAGTTCTCATCGCGGCCACCCAGCTGATGATCATGCTCGACATGACGATCACCAACGTGGCCCTTCCCGCCATCCAAAGCGGCCTCGGATTCTCCGTCACCGCGTTGGCCTGGGTCATTGACGCGTACATCTTGACCTTCGGCGGCCTCTTGATATTGGGAGGACGATTGGGCGACTTGCTGGGTCGACGCCGTCTTTTCATCATCGGCGTCAGCCTCTTCACCGCCGCCTCGCTACTCGGTGGATTAGCGTCCTCGCCCTCCCTGCTCATCGCCGCGCGCGCCCTGCAAGGAGTTGGAGCGGCCCTGACGGCCCCCTCGGCCCTCGCCATGATTGCCATCATCTTTCCCGAGGGCCGCGAACGGCACCGCGCCATGTCGGTCTACGCCGCGATGACGGCCGCCGGTGGTGCGTCGGGACTGATCTCCGGTGGCATTTTGGTTCAGTACGTGTCGTGGCCCTGGGTCTTCTTCGTGAACATTCCCATCGGAGCCCTCATTGCGCTGTCCGCTCGCGTGGTGCTCCCCCACGACGCGGGTCACCCTCGCCGCATTGACATCTTCGGCGCGATTTTTATCTCGACTGCGGCGGCCAGCTTCGTGTTTGGCATCATCTCGGGACCCGAACACGGCTGGGCAACGACGCGAGTTCTCGTGGCGCTGGTGCTCTCGTTGGCATCGCTCATCGCCTTCGTCATCACCGAAAGGACCATCAGCTACCCGCTGATTCCCCTCCGCTTTCTGGTCCATCGCAATCGCATTGGCAGTTACGTGGTGATGGGACTCGTCGGTGGCGCCATGGTCTCGTTGCTCTTTCATCTCACACAATTCATGCAGGCCGTTTTGCACTACTCCCCCGTGCGTGCGGGCTTTTCCTACCTACCCATTCCGATCATGGTGGCGACTAACTCCATCATCGGACCCAAGCTCATCCGACGTTTTGGGCCCCGACCCCTTTTGGTGGTGGGACCTATCTTGATTTTCTTCGGAATGAGTGGTTTGGCCCTCATCACCGCACACTCCTCGTATTTCAACATTGTGCTGCCCCTCACGCTCGTCGGCATCGGCATGGGACAAACCTTGATGCCCGTCACCCTCAATGCCGTCGCCGGAGTAAAGCCCGAGATGACGGGCCTGGCGTCGGCCCTGCTCACCACGTCTAACCAAATGGGTGCGTCGGTGGTTCTCGCCATCGTGGTGTCCATTTCCACCACCTGGTCGCAGCGTCACCCGCTCGTGGTTGCGACGTCAGCGCAGCACGTGGCGCGAGCCGTCTCTCTCTACCAGTCCGCTCTGTGGACCGGAGTCGTGGTGGTCGCAATCGCGGTGGTCTCGTCCATCGTTCTCATTCGACGTGTCCCGACGAGTGCCCCCGCGGTCGTGCCGGTCGGCGACTAACTCGCGCGACGAGGGTGCCGGCCGATCAGATAGATCAGGGCCGCCGCACCCGTCAAGAGGGCGAGGAAGAAGTCTCCCGCCCGATAGGACAAGTGAATGGCGACGGGGATAACGGCACCCACTACCCACATCAATTGTTGACGCACCGCGAATCGCGCGAAGGTCTCGCCCTGCGCCGTTGGCGACACGGCCGATTGGGTGATGGCATCAAAAGACGGTTGCGCCATCGCGGCCGCACCCGAGAGCAGCGCCGTGACGGCCATTTGTGTGCCCACGTGGGAGAACTGGTATCCCGCGATGGAGATGACACACATCACCGACAGCGAGACCACGATGAGGCTGGGCTCGTTGATTCGCCGGCGAAGTCGCGTCACCAGCGACAACCCCACCATCGACCCCACGCCCACCATGGACATGGCGAGGCCAAATTGGGTAAGTGACGCGTGGTCGCGCCGCAGGCCGAAGGCAATGAGAAAAGCGGCGAAGCCCAGCGCGAAACGAATCGCGGCCATGGCGTTTAAGCCCCAGAGCAAATCGCGATCACCGAATCGCCCGTCGCTGTGGCGAGTGGGGGCCTCGACGCGCACCCCGCGAGTGAGGCGCAGCGACAAAATGGCGGCGAGGACGAAGGTGCCCGCCGCGACGTGCAGCACCACCGTCACGTCGAGGGCCTTAAGAACGGCCACGCCCAGCGAGCCCGCGAGGAAGCCGGCAATGGTGCCGAGCAAGGTCAGCTGCGCATTGAACCCCGCGAAACCCTCGGCGTCGTCGCCCTCGTCGGCCGGCCAACCCGCGAGACCGACCGAGTGTGCGCGCAGCGTCAGCTGGTGCTCTCGCAACATTTCCGGGACCAAAGCGCCGCGAGTCACGGCGTAGAGCTTCGATCCCACCAAAGACAAAAAAGCGGCCGGAAAGAGCATCCAGTCGTGAGGGTGAGTCGCCATCACGACGCACAGAATCGTGCGCACGAGGGACGAGCCCGCGATGAGGTATCTGCGACCTCCGGCGGTGCGGTCAATTAGCGGACCGAGGAGCGGTGAGACCACCGCAAAGGGGGCCACGGTGAGAAGTAGGTAGAGCAACACCTTGCTGGTGGCTTCCGTTGGTGTCACCGAGAAAAAGAGGGAGCCGGCGAGGGCGACCGTGATGAAGGTGTCGCCGGCGGTGGTGGCCGCGTGCACCGCGGCGAGACGGCCGAAGGGGGTCTCTTGATCGAAGAGGTCGGACAACGCCGACCACATCAATGAACGAATTCCTCGGCGAGCCATCGTCGCGAGCGTAGAGGAGCCACGGCATACTGAGGAGATGGCCAGTACCGTTCACACTTTTTTGACCAACCTTCCGCTCGCTCTCGCCACCACCGTGGGCTGGGTGCTGATTGCCTTTACGGTGGGTCGACTCGTCAAGCGTCACGCCACCATCGACGTCTTCTGGGGTTCCGGCTTCGTCGTGGTGTTCGGTGAGTCGCTGATTCACGCCCACTGCGTCGGCCACCACCTCAGCTCGCTGCAGTGGGCGTCATTTGCGATGGTGGCGCTCTGGGGCCTTCGCCTGGCTGGTTACCTCGCTCTTCGCCAGCGCGGTTCGGCCGAAGACCCGCGCTACGTCTGGATCATGAAGGGCGCCCGTGGCAAGAACGAAACGTTGTACGCCCTGTACAAGATCTACCTGTTTCAGGCGATTTTGATGTGGTTCATCTCCTTCCCGCTGCAATACATCGCGGCCACCAAGACCGCCCTCAACAGCGGTCTCGTCGTGGCCGGCATCGCGATCTCTCTCATTGGCCTCGGATTCGAAGCCACGGGTGACGCGCAACTTCGCCGCTTCCTCGCCAGTCCCGCGAACAAGGGCACCACGCTCAACTCGGGACTGTGGGCGTACACCCGTCACCCGAACTACTTCGGTGACTCCGTCGTCTGGTGGGGCATCTACCTCGTCGCCATCGCGACCGGTGGTGGCGTCTTCACCATCGCCTCACCGCTACTGATGACCTGGCTGCTGACGTCCCTGTCCGGCAAGCCCATGCTCGAGAAGAAGTTGACGAAGACTCGCGCGGGTTACGAGGAATACGTTGCGACGGTGAGCGGATTCATCCCCCGACCACCGAAGCGCCGCGCCTAATTCGAGAAGCAGCCCTGTCGGTAGATGAGATCCGGCAAGATGCCGGGCACGCAGACCACCGCTCGATTTTCGTCCACCCACCGACTGCGGGCTGTTGACCACTTCAGTACCGACGTGATGTCAAAGAGGGGCTTCCCGTGATACGCGTAGAGGGCCCAGGCGTAAGCGTATGGCCCCTCGCAGCCAAATCGATAGACCTTGACCCAGCTGCCGCCCGACGGCCCGCCCTCGTGATCGCGAATCATTTGACGCTCGGAACACGCCGCGAGTGGAGCGGCAAAAACTGGTGCGGGGGTGTGAATCGCTACCAGTGTCGGCGCCGTGAGCAGGGCGATGAGGGCAACAAATCGCCACGCAGTTTTCACGTGGACATTTGAGCACAGTTCGCATTGTGCTTCATGGGGGACAAATGCCCTAACTTTTCAATTCCTGCATCATGAACATTGTCGATGCGCAAGAGTCGCCATACTAAAGAGATATGAATCGCACTTCCATTCGCGTCGTCCTCGGCCTCGTTCTGTCGCTTTTGCTGATCTCGGCCGCCCACCTTTCCCTCTCGCCCACCAGCGCCAGCGCTAGTGCGACGAGCACCACGAGCAGCACCTCCACCTCGACGACGAGCACGGTGACGGCGAATCTGGAGGCCGCTTACCAAGCCCCGCAGCGTGGTTGCGGAATGCACTTCACCGGCGATGTGACCTACCCCCGCACTATCGGGCATTGCACGATTATGTGGATTGGCGACTCGCTGGGCATGGACATGAGCTACGGCATGGTGAAGGAAATCAGCAAGTACCCGGGCGTCACGTTGGTACTCAACGGCAAGAGCAGCACCGGCCTCGCGAA
>CAISIU010000117.1 GCA_903885505.1 uncultured Actinomycetes bacterium
CCCGCCAGCTTGGCGGCATGGGGCCAATTACTTATTTCTGACGTCAGGGTTGTCGGGGTCATGTCACTCCTACTCATCAAGTATCAATTCACGGTTCAAAATACGTTTGGCGATGATCGAAATCGGTTCCTGCCGGGCATAGGCGGCCGCCCGCAAACGAACGAGGCCATCAACCACGGAACAATTGAACTTTTCCGCCAACATGCCCGCCGCCTGCTGGACTTCGGACGTATTCGATAAACCCGCGATGGCGAGAGGGGACACGCCGCCCGATATTCCCTCCGTGACCGATCGAATGAGGTCATCAGATGACAACGACGCATAAATCAACGCGTCGGCATATTCCTGGGATGTCAAACCGATACTGGTTTCGCGATACAGCGTCAGTGCCCCGATGCGAGCATCGCCAATGCGCACCGGAAAACAAAAGGAGGCATTTATCTGATGGCTGATGGCGAATCGGGAAAAGATGGGCCACTTCGCGTGAAACCCCGAACCCAGGCGAGGGGTCAAGATCGGCAAGTTGCTCTGAGTGCTGTCAAAAGTGGGACCTTCACCGATGGTGAACTGTTCCTCTTCGAGGGCCACCGCTCTCACCGATGACGCGGACACCACCGTGAAGGCATTGCCCACGGTCATGGTCACAGACGCATCATCCACGTGGATGACTTTGACCGCTTCGTAACAGATGGCCTGCGTAAAGGTGCAGCCCGCATCTTCACGGTGTGCCGTGATTCCCTTCAGTAGCTCTTGCCAACGAAGTGCACTCATCGTTCACTCCACGGGATGAGTCGAATCACCGTATTGACCGAACCAGTGAGCACAAAGACGGCAATGAGGAACCACGCGGTGGGCAGATTGAAGACGGGAATAATCGGAATACTCACCGTGAACATGAGCGCGGCGGCGGCGGCGCAGCGCGACACCACATGGGAAATATCCGTCGTGTTCGGCTTTTTGGGGGAGACAACGGTGAGGTGAAGCGCCAGTTCGTCCGTTGATTCTTCATCAATGCCGCGACCCCATTGTTCTCGGCGACTGACGAGAACGCCCAACAATGAGGCGAGAAACACGGCATCGAGAAAGATTGAATAGATGATTTCCGGCACCACCAGGAGCGTTATCAGAACACCGCGCCAGCCCCCGCGTCGCACCGACCAGGTTTGCTCGACGATATACAAGACGGCGACCGCGACCCAGAACCACGGGAAGAGGCCGTGATCACCGTGGCGGACAATCTCCGTCGTCAGCGTCGCCACATAGAACGGGAGAAACATGATGGCCACGTATGACGCCACCTGTTTCGAGATATAGGGCGCGGTATAGGAGTGCAGGCCGTGCGATATGAGGTTTTCCATGGCCCCGCGTTGCCAACGTCGTCGTTGCTGATACAGGAATGAATAGGTCGGCATCAAGGCGGTAAACACCTGGCAGTCTTTGGGTGAGAGCACCCGATACCCCAAGGCCTTGACCGCCAACGTCAGTTCGTTATCTTCGGTCAGAGCTTCGATGTCGTACACACTTCTCGACAGTCCATCATCAGGAAGAACCCCTGATTGACGCGCGGCAATGACTTCGCGTAGAACCCGAACTCGCAGAATGCTGCCCGTCCCGGTCAACACCAATGCTCGACCGTGGCGACGACCCAGCTTGCGCGCGTAGCGCACATATTCGTTTTTCTGCAATTGCTGAATGAGACTCCACCCATTCATGTCACACATGAAGACGCCGCCCACGCCACCAAGTTCTCGAGATGCGTGATCATCCCACAAGGTTCGAGTCACTCGATCGATGAAATTAGGGTTCAGGCGAGTGTCCGCGTCCATCAGCAAGATGACGTCATCGGGGTCGAGCTTGGGCAACAGCGCCTCGAGCGCCTGGTTCAAGGCACCGGCTTTGCGGTCAGTATTGCCCGATGTCTCAATGACGGTGACGCCTTCGGCAAGGGCGAGACTCACGGTGTCATCCGAGCAATTATCGGCCACGACAATGACCGCGTCGGCGTGGCGAGTCTGTTCGCGCAAACTGCGCAGGGTCGCCCCAATCCGTTCGCCCTCATTGTGGGCGGGAATGACCACCAGGACAAAGCCATAGACGGGTAGCTCGACCGGCGCACCAGGAACGAGGGCGGGATAGAGGCCCGTACCCACCTCGCGACTCCAGTCCGGAAAAGTCGAGGCGTCGGGATGGCGATCCTGAGGCGGCATAGCACGAGTGCCTCTCTGGATCACTGGACCATCTCGCCCGGCGGGCGTGACAGAACTGTACTTCGCATACCCCCAGAGGGGTATGCGACAAAAGTCCCTTTAGAGCAAATTCTCGATAAATCGATGACGGTGGCGGACGAGTCGCTCGAGGGAGAACACCTCGTCGATATTCACCACGGAGGCGTGCTCGTGTTGCACCAACACGGCGTGCAACGTGGAGTTCTCCTCATGGACCTCGCGGGCAAGATCTTGCACCACGCGATACGCGTCGTCGCGATCGAACCCTTGATCAACGAGAGCAAGAAGCACCGACTGGGAGAACACCAAACCTCGTGAGCCGTCAACGAGGTTGGACAGAGCACGCTCACGGTTGATAACGAGGCCGGTCATGAGCGTGGTGGCTTTACGGGCCATGTAGGTGACCAGAGCCACCGCATCGGGAAGAATTACTCGTTCCACCGACGAGTGCGAGATGTCACGCTCGTGCCAGAGGGCGACATCTTCAAGAGCGGTGTGCGCGTATCCACGCACCACGCGTGCGAGACCACAAATTCTCTCCGAGATCACGGGGTTTCGCTTGTGGGGCATCGCCGACGAACCCTTTTGTCCCGCGGCGAAAGGTTCTTCCACTTCGCCCACTTCGGTTCGGGCGAGATGACGAATCTCCAGCGCCAGCGCTTCCATGGATGCGGCGGCGCTCGCTAAGGCGTAGACCAGTTCCGCGTGACGGTCGCGGGCAATGACCTGCGTCGCGGGCACCGCCGTGAGACCGAGAGCCTCACACACTGCCGTTTCAATTTCCGGCTCAATGTTCGAATACGTCCCGACGGCACCGGACAATTTGCCCACGGCAATCTGGTGGCGAGCGTGACCTAAGCGCTCGAGGTCTCGATCAAATTGTCGCGCAAAGTGGGAGAACTTGATTCCGAAGGTGGTGGGTTCGGCGTGCATGCCGTGAGTGCGGCCCGCGAGAGGCCAGTCGATGGTGTCGACCGCGCGAGCGGCCACGACGGCACGAAGCTCACGGACCTGGGCAATCACTACGTCCAACGCATCACGGAGAATGACGCACATCGCCGTGTCGAGCACGTCGGACGAGGTCAGGCCATAGTGGATCCACGCGGCGCTGGGGTGGTCAATTCGACCTTGCAGCACGTCGACAAATGCAGCCGTGTCGTGATGGGTAATCGCTTCTCGAGCTTCCACGTCCGCCACGAATACCGCGTCAATCTGGGGCCGGCGAGCGCGCAGTTCACGAGCATCTTCAACGGGGATCTTCCCCGCGGCGGCGAGCGCTTCGGCGACCAACACCTCCACCTCGCACATCACGTCGAAACGGTGTGCATCACTAAAAAGTGCGGCGATATCAGCGGGGAGATAGCGAGGAATCATGCGTTTTCCGGAACCACGAACTGCTCACGGCCGGGGCCGGTGCCCACCACGGAAATTCGCACTCCGGTGGTTTCCTGCAGGAAGTTGATGTACTGCTGAGCGCGTGGCGGCAGCTCCGCAAAGCTCTGGCAGCCCGTGATGTCGCTCTGCCAACCCGGGAGCTCCTCGTAGACGGGCACCACATCGTGCAGCACCGACTGGTGATACGGGGGCGTGTTGAAACGACGACCCTCGTGCTCGTAGCCCACACAGACCTTGATGGTCTCAAAGGTGTCGAGGACGTCGAGCTTGGTGATCGCCATGTCGTCGAGTGAGTTGAGACGCGCGGCGTGACGCATCATGACCGCGTCGAACCATCCCACGCGACGGCGACGGCCGGTGTTGGTTCCAAATTCGTGGCCACGGTCGACCAAGGTTTCACCGAGGTCATCGGTCAGTTCCGTGGGGAAGGGACCGGCGCCCACGCGGGTGATGTACGCCTTCGC
>CAISIU010000118.1 GCA_903885505.1 uncultured Actinomycetes bacterium
GATCGACGAGCTGAGCTTTAGTGATGAGGCGCTGCCCGTAATGGTCCAGTTGGCGCTGTCGCTGTATGAACCGTCGATGGCGAGTGAGCCTGAGCCAATGGCCAAGGTGCCCGCCAGAGTGCAGGCAAAGGATTCGGGAGTCTGGGTAATTGATGCGCTCGCTGCCGTCACAGAAATCGAACTGGTGAGGGCGAAGTTCGACACACTGGCGCTGACGGCATACTCACTCTCCGAGACATAGGAGAGAGAGGCGGACATCGACCCCTGACCCGAAAAGGTCACGGAGCCCGAACCCGTCATGGCAGAGCCATCGGCCGGATTCCAGGCCATGGCGAAACTCGCCGCTATTCCCCCACCCAAGGTCGTGCTGATGGTCACGTCGATATTGCCGCTGATGGTGCCCGCGTCATCACTCACGCTGCCCGAACCAGCCACCGATTGGCCAAAGACACTGATAGAGCCACTCGGGCTGAAAGTCCAGTCGGCCGCATCGGTATATCTGAGGCCAATGGTGACGGTGCTGCCACCCATGGAAATCGTTCCCGTGCCGACAAATGCGTGGCCCGAGGCCCACGACACGTTGAGGTCGGATACCGAGACACCGTCGAGGGAGAGGGTGCCCACCACGTTGACGGCGAAGCTCCCGTCAGTGGACACTGATCCGTCGATGCTGAGGCCGGTGCCGTTCGGCCCCCCCGCGGAGGCAACCGCAATCGACTGAATGCCGGCGGCAGAACTGAAGTTCACGGTGGTGCTGGCGCTCCACCCACTCGGGAGAGGAAGTCCGAAGAGGCTGTTCGTCGAGAAACTGCCCTGAAGCAGGACCGATGACGAGCCCTCACTGCCCGTAAAGGGCAAGGTGACCTGAGACGAGTGAAGAGACAATGCCGAACCTGGCCCCCACCACTCAGGAGTAGACATCGTCACCGAGTTCAGTGAGACACCCGACGCGGTAATCGTGCCCGCCCCCGTACTGAGGGTGTAGTACCCAAAAGCATTCATCGATCCACCGGTAAAGGAAATCGTGGTGGCGCTGTCGCACGATGAGCCCGAAATGGTGACACCGCTCAGCGCGACGGCAATTCCGTCACCGAGATTCGCCGACAACGTCGACGCGGGCGTCGTCGTCAATGAGTCCACGAGATCACAGAAACTGCTGCCCGTCGCGGGCGGGACGGGAGCCGTCGGCGTCAGTGCGTGTCCCCGCATCGCGTGTGACACCCGTGACGCCACGGTGCCATACATGCGCACGAGTCCGCTGGCCACTGCCGTCGTACCCGAGGCGACGATGGACGTCGCTTCCGTGAATCCGGCCGACGCCGTGGCGGTGACCGTCACGTAATACGTGGTGGCCGCAGTCAGGCCATTGACCACCGCGTTCGTCGTGACGTCGACCGTTCGGCAGTTCTGCGTCATCGCGGCGTCGGTACACAGCGTGGCGCTGTAGTGCTCACCCGCCGGGGCGTTCGATGACGGTGAATACAGCACTTCGAGCGAAGTGGGCGATGACAGCGTCTGAATAGCAACGGCGGTCGGAGCCTGCAAGGCCACGAGTGCGATGGGGTTCACCGGGAGTGTTACCGAGCTGGTCGTCGAACTTCCCCCCACGGTCGTTTGCGTCGACAACTGAACATCGTTGGTCGTTGAGACATCCGTCAACAGCACCGTTCCGGCGCTAGCGAGCCCCGGAGCAGAAATCGAACCACCGGGAACGAGCGCCGCTGAACAAGTGACGCGCTGAGTAGCGGGGTACACGCCCGACACGCTGCACGACGAACCCGCCACCGCGGTCGCGCTCACGCTCGAGGGCAAGGTAAAGGTCACCGAGGCCGGTACGCGGGTCGCGGCACCGAGGTTTTGCACCGTCACGGTCGCCACGTTCGATCCGCCGCCCACTTGCAGGGGTGCCGGGACCGCGATGATGGCCGCGAGGTCGGGCATCGCCGGACGCTGGATCGCGAAGTCCACGCCGATATTCGTGGGGGCGACGGTTCGAGGGTCACCCCTGACGGACACCGTCAACGTGGCGAGACGACCGCCACCGATTTCTAACTTCTGAGCGCCGGTCAAGGACTTGAGGGCGGACTCGTCGAGCGCGTGATTGACGCGGGCGCTGAAGGACAAGGGGGCACTGCTCGCACCCGCCGCCAAGCTCTTGGCCAAGGAAAAGGTGCACGTCACGGTGGCCTTGGTGGTGTTAACCACGCAACCCTTCGCCGCGGCCTTCATTCCAAGGGCCGGAGTGGCCGAGGGGTGCGCCGCGCGGTAGGTCGCAATCAAGGCCTTCGCCGCCGCCGTTAACGACAAGGTGAGCGTGAACGTGTCACCCTTGGCAAAGGCCTGATTACCGGTATTGGTAATGACGTAAGTAAATGGTGAGTCTTGCCCGATGACGCTGGAAATCGGAGCGCCCGTGGTGACCGGAGTCGCCGTCGTGCTGTCGCTGACCCGAACGAGCGAGAGACGCGGCCCGCCCACTTGGATGACGAAGAGCGGGATACGGGTAGTGGACTGTGATTCGCCATTCGTCGCCGCGGCGACGACCTTGATCAACTTCGGTCCCGAGGACACGGAGGCGGCCGCCGCAATAGAGAGGTCGAAACTGGGGTTTGACCCGGCACTGACCGAATCGGAGTGAGTGCACACCACGGTGCCACCACCGGCCGGGCAAGCCCACCCGCCCGCCGAAGTGCCCGTCGTGGTCAGGCCGCTGGGCAGCGTCACCGTGTCGGTGAGCCCCGCGGGGAATCCGTCGACGGACTGATTCTTGATTTCAATCATGGTCGAGCTGCCGCCCATGATCACGCTCGAGCTCAGGGCCTGCGCCGTCACCGTGAGGTGACCAGCCGTGCGAGGCAAAAGGGTGATGCTCGCGGGCTGCGTGCCACTCACGAGACCGCTGGCCGTCGTGTATTCGGAGATCCCGACATTCCAGTTAACGGGCGTTCCGGCTTGCTCGGCGAGCGACCGGGCGGCGAGACCGGGCTTAGTGAAGTACGCAATCGCGAGGGGTGGTGACGACGTCCCCGGGTCGAGCGAGCTTTGGGTTAACGAACACGTGGGCTCAGCCGTCGGAGCCCCGGTGCAAGTCCAGCCCGAACTACGAAGTCGCCACGCGGAGACGACATTCGGCGGCAAGGGATTTTGGATGGACACTGCGGCGACACCATTCGCACCGGCGACGGCCGAGGTGCTGGAGGAGTTATAGACCTGATAGGTCACGACGGAAATAGTGCCGGCTCCAACATTGTGGGGAATAGTCGCACTGACATCGAGGCCCGAGCCCGAGCCCGTGGTGGCCAGGACGCCCGCGGACGTGCTCGCGGACACGGCCCGTGACATCGACACCGTTGCTGACACGCGATCATGACTCGATGAAGCCGCTGTCGGTGAAACTCCCAGGGCGACCACCGCGGTGGCCCCAGGGGCAAGAACCGCAATCGCGTTTGACGCTCCGTGGAGATGGCAGTGCACCACACCGGACCCGGTGCAGCTCCATGCCGCCGATGCGTCGGAAATGCCAGAGCCACCGAGTTCCTGAACGACGCTCAAGGTCAGATTTTTCGGAATCTGAAGTGTCAGCGTGGGATCAGCGTCCGTCCCCGTTGAAGCGGGGCCCTGATTTCGAATTTCGAGGTACATGCCCGAGACGTGCCCCACGGGAAGATTTACGTCGCTGACCGGAACTCCCTGATTATTCAGGAAGGAAGCCACGAGATGTGTGCCGGTCGCGGCATCGGCAGATGAACTGTCGAGCAAAGCGACCCCGCTGCCAATGGAGGTGGTCATCACGGCCCATGCGACCACGACCGGGATAGAGCGTCGCAGCAACGGGTGGCGATTGATGAACCTCATGAACTGTCTCCTTGCGTGAATCATCTGACGTGCAGCACGGCAGCAATTCACGCACCAAAGCGAGACAGGGCAATCGCGTTGCGCCCCCACGGCGATAGTGACGGTGCCAATGCACCGCCATTTGCCCGCCGGAGTAACCATCCGAACTTAGCAGTGTGAATTTGTCCGGCAGCGACCTTCACGGTTCGAATCTGACCAACGCCCTCCTGTCCGGAGCGAGCTTGTACAGTGCGGGACTCGCTACCGCGAACCTCACAGGAGCGGATTTGTCCGGGGCCAACCTGGCATATGCAACTCTGGCTAATGCGAATCTCACCAAAGCAAACTTGGCGAATGCCAATTTGTACGGCGCAGACTTAACAGGGGCCAACCTCACCGGAGCTAACTGCCCGAACAACATCCCTCATGGTCAAAACGGGGCCATCTGCTAAACATCTCCCCATTTTCAGCGAGTAGGTCGTGGGTTCAACCCACACCGCCGGCTCTGATTAACGTCACCGTGGGTGCTCTAGGAAGAGTGACCGGCGGTAGCGAAGCCCGCCTGGCAGCCCGCAAACCAGTCGACGGGATTGTCCCGGTGCTGGTTAGCAAGGCCGACGTTGGTGGACGTAAAGCGTGACGCCCCACACACGAGACTCTCGGAAGTGCGTGCCGAGGCGCGGTGGGTCGATCCATAGGTGTAACCGTCGGCGTAGGACTGCGACCGCGTATTGACGTGAGACGACGCGACCTGAGGGGTGATCTGGACCTGCCCCTTGCCGAGACCGGCAATGACGGCCAGCAGGAAGAACCCCGCCACGGCCAGCACCGCTATGAGAACGATTCGTCGCACGCATGAAGGCTAACGACCACGGGTAGCGAACGTTCCAGGCTCACCACGCCAACGAGGTGGGGGTGTCATAAAAACGTCACGAAAATTCTGGTCGTCTCCCGATACCCTCCGAGCGACGGATAAGCCCCGCGTCCACGAAGGAGCTCAGTGTTGACGCCAGGTGCCCATCGCCACCGCGCTCTGACGCTGCTCTCCATCGTGGCGTCACTGACATTTCTGGTCATCGTGATGACTCTTCCCACGGCCTCGCGCAGCACTCTTGATCACAGTGCCCCGCGCGAGAAAATCCTTCCGGATATTGCGCCGGGCTCCCCGGCGGAGGTGCGTCGCCTCGTCACGCAATCGCTGCAGTTCGCTGCCCTGCCGACGGTCGTCACCACGCAAATCCCTCACGCCATTGGTGATAACGCCGGCACGGTGCTGCGCATGCCCGATAGCTGCGTGACGGCCACTAACTGCGTCTACGGCGATCGACACGGCGCGGGGGCCATGGTCCTGTTTGGTGATTCCCACGCCCGCATGTGGATTGGCGCCATCAACCCTCTTGCCCGCGAGGAGCATCTTCGACTTATTGTCCTTGGCCACAATGGCTGCCCCTTGGTGGCACTCACCACGGCGAGCAGCTATTCACCCACCTGCGTGACCTTTCGCCAGCAGGCATTGTCGGTGATCGCGCAGGTCCACGCACGCGTCGTGATTCTCACCAATCGCACCACCTATGGCGGCTTCACCTCTGCGCAGTGGCAATCGGCTCTCGGTCGCACCTTTCAGGAAGTTCGTGCGTCGGGCTCACCGCTTCTCATGATTGGTGACATCCAAGAATTCACCCTGCCACTTCCCGACTGTCTCGCGCGATTCAGCAAGAAGGTGGCTATCTGTTTCGCCCACGAATCAGCCGGAATCGATGCCGCCGAACGAGCGGTGGCGCGAGAGAACCGCGTTCCCTATATCGACCCTCGTCAGTGGCTGTGTGTACAGCACACCTGCTCGCCCGTCATTGGTTCGTTCATTGCCTACTGGAACGGCCAACACGTCTCGTATCGCTATTCGCAATACCTCGCGGTGGTGATGGCGCAGGCCATCCAGGCACGAGTTCACCTTCACTAACGCCGCGGCGGCGTCGGGAGATTTCCCCGAGTGGCCGTCGGCGGCCTGCCACAATGTGCCATGCCCAACCTCTCTCGCACTCGATCGGTTCTCAAAGAATTTCGCAGCTTCGCTCTTCGCGCCAACGCCATTGACCTGGCCATCGGTGTGACGATTGGTGCGGCATTTAACGGACTGGTCCAATCACTCGTCAGCGGACTCTTTACGCCACTCATTGCCGCCGTGTTTGGTCAAAAGCAGTTCGTGAATCTGGTGTTTCGTATCCACAACAGCCAGTTCACCTACGGCGAAGTCATCAACTCGCTGATCAGTTTGATTGCCATTGCCGCCACCATCTTCTTCCTGGTGGTCAAGCCGCTCAACTCGCTACGTCGGGCGCTGGGTATGGAAGCGGCCGAGCCGCCGCAGAAGGCACCCTGTCCGGCCTGCCTCACCGAGATTCCGGTGGCCGCCCGACGCTGCGCGCAGTGCACCGAAGTGCTCGGTGAGAACTGGTCGGTCGCGAGTTAATTAACGAGCGCCGCGCTGACGCGCGACTTCGTAGGCGGCCACGGAGGCCGC
>CAISIU010000119.1 GCA_903885505.1 uncultured Actinomycetes bacterium
CACGCTGCGCACGGGTCCACCCATGAGCTGTGCGAGTCGACGACGATTTTCGTCCACGGCGTCTGGTTCATCACTCACGTGATAACCGAGGTTCGCCGAGGCGTAGGGACCGACCGATACGCCACCGTCGCGAGTGGTGTGCAGCAGGGTGAGACCGTCGAGGACCTCGAAGGGGTAGACGGTGAGGTCACCCTCGACCGACGGCGTTAGCTCGATGACGCGCATGACGCGCACAACCCCGTGATTTCGATGACGTGCTGCGCCGCGGTGAAACCGTGCTCGGTGGCGACAGAATTCATGAGAGCTTCGACGTCGTGCACGTCCACCTCGACGGTGTGGCCACACTCACGACAGGTGACGTGGTGGTGATGCCCCGTTCCGCACACGCGATACAACGCTTCGCCGTCACTGGCGCGCGTGTCGTCAATTAATCCGTCATCGCTCAGGCGCTTGAGGGCTCGGTAAATCGTGGTGAGGCCGGGACCATCGCCACGACGAGACAGTTCCACGTGCACCTCGCGGGCGGAGGCGAAGCGGCCCAGGGTGACGAGAGCGCCGTAGACGGCGTCGTCGTTCTTACGCGCCATTGGCCACCACTACCCACATCACGAGCACGCCGAGCACCGTCATCACCATGGTCCAGCGCGAGGGATGACGCGCGTGTGCCTCCGGCAGGATGTGCGAGGTCGCGATGTAGATCACGAAGCCGGTAAAGAGGGAGAGGTAACTGCTCTCGAGGTGGGCGTTGATGAGAAAGTACGACCCCACCGCCGCGCCGCTGAGGCGAAAGACCGCGTCGACGCCCACCAGTAGGCGCGTGCGAGTGGACCAGTGTCCGTTTCGAATCAGGAAACCGACGGTATTGAGGCCGTCATTAAAGGCGTGCACCACGAGGGCGGTGAAGACCGCGATGCCGAGCGACGTGCTGACGCGAAAGGCGGCACCCAGACCCACGCCGTCGAGAAAGACGTGGCCGCCCATGGCGACGGCGGTGATGGTGCCGGTGAGGTGACCGTGGTCGTGGCCGTGGTTATCGCCATGGCCGTGATCGTCGTGCTCGCCGTGGGTGGCGAAGGTGCGCTCCACGATGTGAAGAATTAAAAAGCCCGCCACGATGAGAACGGCAGGAAGTGCGACGCCACCGACGTGGCGCTGATCGGCGAAGTCGGTGGGTAAGAGGTCAAAACCGACGAGTCCGAGGAGCAGTCCCCCCGACAGACCGAGAATGAGGTGCAGGCGGTCCTTCACTCGCAGCGCGGCCACCCCGCCCGCGGCCGTCGCCACTGCGGTAATGGCGGCAAAGAGAAGGGCACGAGGCATCCCCTCACTCTATGGGAATGAAAATCATTTTCACAAATCGAGTTCTAGGGTGGTGCCGTGAACGACCTGCTCGAGCGCTGCGACTTCCCGCCGACCGGCACCGCCGTCAACCTCGCCGTCTCGGGGGGATCGGACTCGGTGGGTTTGCTCTTTCTCGCTCGGGCCGCAGAGCTTGCCATCACGGTCCACCACGTCAATCACCACTTGCGTGACGAGGCTGATGGCGACGCGCAGTTTGTCGTGGAACTCGCCACCCGCCTCGGGTACCCCGTCATCGTGCACGACGTCGAGGTGGACGGATCACGCAATCTCGAAGCCCACGCTCGCGACGCTCGCTACCGAGCCTTGCCACCGCACTGTCTCACCGGGCACACCATGGATGACGTGGCCGAGACCGTGTTGATGCGTCTCATGCGCGGCACGGGTATTGACGGCGTGGGCCCCCTCTTTTCACGCACCGATCG
>CAISIU010000120.1 GCA_903885505.1 uncultured Actinomycetes bacterium
AGTCATGTTCGAACCTTTCAGATTTGCGATAAGACTACCGACATGGCCGATACTCCCCGACTCGTTATTCCCTCTGACTTACTCCCCCGCGATGGTCGATTTGGTTCCGGCCCGTCCAAGATTCGTCGTGAGCAAATCGACCAACTCGTCGCGGTGAGCGAGAGCTATCTCGGCACCTCGCACCGTCAAAGCACGGTGCGCAACGTGGTCGGTAATGTTCGCGAGGGACTGCGATCGCTCTTTAACCTGCCGGACGGATACGAAGTGCTCCTCGGCAATGGTGGCACCACCTGCTTCTGGGATGCGGCCACTTTCCACCTCATCGAGCAGCGCAGTCAGCACCTCTCCTTCGGCGAGTTCTCCTCGAAGTTCGCCAGTGCGGCGGCTGCGGCCCCGCACCTCGGTGACCCCCAAGTCATCACGTCCGCACCCGGCACTCACCCGCAGGCCGTGGCGTCTGACGACATCGACCTGTACGGCCTCACGCACAACGAAACCAGCACCGGTGTCGCCATGACCATTACTCGCCCCGCGGGCGCGAACGGCCTCGTGGCCGTCGACGCCACCAGTGCCGCCGGTGGACTACGCGTGGACCCGACGCAGTTCGACGTGTATTACTTCAGCCCTCAGAAGTCCTTCGCGGCCGACGGCGGCATTTGGTTCGCCGCCTGCTCCCCCGCGGCCATTGAGCGCATCGAAAAGTTGGCGGCCTCGGGACGATGGACCCCCGCGTTCCTAGATCTCAAGATCGCGCTCGACAATTCGCGCCTCAACCAGACGTACAACACGCCGGCTCTGGCCACCATCCACCTCATGGCCTCGCAGATTGAGTGGATGAACGAGAACGGCGGCCTGGACTTCGCGGCCGGTCGCTGCGACGACTCCTCGTCGCGCCTGTATGAGTGGGCCGAGGCCAGCTCGTACGCCTCGCCCTTCGTGGCCAACCCCGCGGAGCGTTCGCACGTGGTGGGCACTATCGATCTGGCCGACACGATCGACGCCACCGTGGTGTGTCAGATCTTGCGCCAGAACGGCATTGTCGACACCGACCCGTATCGCAAGCTGGGACGCAACCAGCTGCGCATTGCCATGTTCCCCGCCGTCGACCCCGCCGACGTCAGCGCGCTGACGGCCTGCGTGGACTGGATTGTCGAGCGGCTCTAGCCGCGCTTGGCGTTCAGAATTTCGGTGACGGTCTTGCCGTTGGCCTGACCCTTGGTGGCCTTCATCACCTGTCCGATGAAGAATTGCACCACCTTGGGGTCACCCTCCACGAATCGGGCCCAGTCATCAGGATTCGCCGAAATAATGCCGTCGATAATGCCGGCGAGGTCATCACTGGCCATCTGGACGTAGCCCTTGTCAGCAATGATCTGCGCGGGCGTCGACCCCGTGGCGAGCACGGTGAGCAACACGTCTTTTGACTGCGTGGCGGAAATCTCGCCGGCATTCTCACGACGAATGGTGTCGATGAACGCCGCCGTCGAGAGCTGCGAACGCTGGTCAATTTGCGAGGCCACTTCATTCGCCGCGCGAGAGAGTGCCAAAGTCACCGGCACTCCGGCCGCCACCGCGGCCAGCACGTAATCGTGCAGTGACAAGTCGACCACCGTGGCAATCGTGTCGGCCTGGGCATCGGTGACCTCGCCCACGAGGTCGCTCAATTCGCGCCGAAGCGCGGCGGGCAAGGCAGGGAGGTTGGCCGCCACATTCGCTCGCCACTCGGCCGACGGCGCCAGGGGCACCAAATCGGGCTCGAGGAAATAGCGGTAGTCCTCGGCCTGCTCCTTGGATCGAAGGGTGGAGGTTTCACCGCGGTCCTCGTCCCAGTGACGAGTTTCCTGGCGAATGGTGCCACCGTCTTCGAGAACCTCGATCTGGCGCAGTGCCTCGTACTCAATGGCGCGCACCAAGCTACGCAGGGAGTTGACGTTCTTGATTTCGCAGCGCGTGCCAAAGGGCTCGCCGCTCTTTCGCACCGAGACGTTCGCGTCGACGCGCATCGAGCCTTCTTCCATGCGACCATCAGAGGCACCCACGGTCACCAAGATGGCGCGCAGCTCCGCGACGTAGGCGCGCGCCTGCGCGCTGGTGCGCATGTCGGGACCCGACACGATTTCGACCAGCGGCACGCCCGAACGGTTGTAGTCCACGAGCGAGCGCTCGGCCCCGTGGATACGGCCCGAGGTTCCGAGGTGAGTCGTCTTGCCGGTGTCTTCTTCCATGTGCGCACGTTCGATACGCACTCGGTAGCCATCGGGAAGGTCGAGGTAGCCCTCGGTGTTGATCGGCACGTCGTACTGACTGACTTGATAGTCCTTCGGCATGTCCGGGTAGAAGTAGTTCTTCCGGTGAAAGGTCGAGTCTTGGATGCGACAGTTCAGCGCCAGTCCAATACGCATCGCGAGCTCCACCGCTTCGCGGTTGATCACCGGTAACGATCCCGGCAGGCCCAAGCAAATCGGACAGACGTTGGTGTTCGGCTCCGCGCCGAAGTCATTGGCGCAGCCACAGAACAACTTCGTCTTGGTCAACAGTTCGGTGTGGACTTCAAGTCCAATCACCATTTCCCAGCCGCGGGGCAAACTCATGAGCGGCCCTCCGCCTTCTCGAGAACTCGTGCGGCCGCGAAGAGCGACGCTTCGCTGCGACCGGGCCCCAGCAACTGCACACCAATGGGAAGTCCGGCCTCACCGGTGCCCACGGGCACCGAGATGGCCGCATCGCCCGCCAAGTTGGTGGGAATGGTGAACACGTCGGACAAATACATGGCCATGGGGTCCTTGGTCTTGGAGCCAAACTCGAAGGCCACCGAGGGCGTCGTGGCGCCGAGCAACATGTCGGCCTCGCCGTAGGCGCGGCTGAAGGCCTCAATCATCAAGGTGCGCACCTTGAGTGCTTGGCCGTAATAGGCGTCGAAGTAACCCGCCGAGAGGGCGTAGGTACCGAGCATGATGCGGCGCTTCACTTCGGCACCAAAGCCCGCGGTGCGCGTGGCTTCCATCATGGCGGTGACATCCTCGCCGTCGACGCGCTGGCCGAAACGAACGCCGTCGTAGCGAGCCAAATTGGACGAGGCTTCGGCCGGGGCGATGAGGTAATACGCGGACAGGCCGAGGCGAAGTTCGGGGATGGACAGTTCCACGATGGTGGCACCGGCATCACGCAGAGCCTCGCGAGCCTTTTCCACGCTGGCGACGACGGATTCGTCGGCACCTTCCACCAATTCACGCACCCAGGCCACGCGCTTGCCGGCGACGCCGTCATTGACGTGGGCCACCAGCGAGGGGGCCGGCTCGGGCAGCGAGGTGGAGTCGAGGGGGTCGTGACCACTGATGGCCTCGAGCAGCAAGGCCGCGTCCGTCACGCTGTGCGCGAAGGGGCCAATTTGGTCCAGCGAGCTGGCGAAGGCGATCAAGCCGTAGCGCGAGACCAGACCGTAGGTGGGCTTCACGCCCACGAGGCCACACAAGGCGGCGGGCTGACGAATCGACCCACCGGTGTCAGATCCCAGCGACAGCGGCGTCATGTTCGCCGCGACGGCGGCCGCCGACCCACCCGAGCTGCCACCGGGCACGCGCGAGGGGTCGAGGGGGTTACGAGTGGGGCCAAAGGCCGAGTTTTCGGTGGAGCTGCCCATGGCAAATTCATCGAGGTTGGTCTTGCCAAAGGGAATGGCTCCCGCGGCACGAAGTCGGTCAATCACCGTCGCGTTGTAGGGCGGGCGCCAGCCGTCCAAAATCTTGGATGAGCAGGTGGTGGGCACGCCGGTCTGGCAAATGTTGTCCTTAATAGCCACCGGAACGCCGGCCAAGATGCCCGGGTCCTCGCCCGCGGTCACTCGTGCGTCAATGGCATCGGCCTCCGCCAGCGCCGCCTCGGCGTCGACGTGCAAGAACACGTTTAGTTCCTCGTTACGCGCGGCGACGGCCGCCACGGTGGCCTCGACGGCCGCTCGGGCCGAACCGCCGGCACGAACCGACTGGGCAATGTCTAGAGCTGACCTCACGGCGCCTCCCCCACAATTCGCGGCACGCCAAAGCGACCGTCTTGCGCATCTGGCGCGGCGGCCAGCACGATGTCACGATCCACGGAAGGACGAATGACGTCCTCACGCAGCACGTTGGTTAAGCCAAACGGGTGCGCCGTCGGCGCCACGTTGTCGGCCCCCAGTGAGGCCAAGTCGTCGGCGTGACCGAGCACGGCGGCGAGCTGGTC
>CAISIU010000121.1 GCA_903885505.1 uncultured Actinomycetes bacterium
GGTCATTGACGCTCGTCAGATTGGCGTGGCCGCGGCCACCGTGGCCGCGCGCCAGGTCAAAGACGCCGGTGTCACGGTGACCGTTCTCGTCGTGCACCCCTTCCAACTCGCCGACCTCAGTTTTCGCGAAGAGGTCATTGACGACTTCGTGGTTCACCCCATCAACGGAGATGAGTTCACCGCTCGTCTACGCCATCGCTTAACGCGAGCCGGTGAAGCCGCCGCCTCCCCACACGTCATCCACGGCGAGTTGTCGATCAACACGGAGACCTATCAGGCCACCATTGCGGGTCGAGCGCTTGACCTCACGTATATGGAATACGAACTACTTCGTTTCCTCGCGGCGCACCCCGACGTGGTGTTCACGCGCGAAACCCTGCTCAGTCGCGTGTGGGGATACGAGTATTACGGCGGAGCCCGCACCGTGGACGTTCACGTGCGACGCCTTCGCGCCAAGTTGGGCGAAGAGCACGCGGGCATGATTCAGACCTTGCGCTCCGTGGGCTATCGATTTAGCCCCAGCGGGCTTAGCGACCCTGACGAATAGTGGGGATGCCGACCGATCGAGCGACGCTCGGTTTCTAGGCTTCGCTCGGCCTCATGATGTCAGCATGAATACCGGCGCACGACATCAAGTGCGAGATGTCATCAACATCGCTAGTAACGACAAGGTCAGACGCTCGAGCCAGTATCGCCACATGCGCATCAATCACATCGGAGCTTTCCGACACGGCGAGTAGATGGCCGATGTCTCGTGCGGAACGGGCATCTAACTCATGAATTCGAATGCCACGCACGGCACGAGCCAAGGCAGCCTGTCGCGCACCACCTCGCCACACTTGACCGACGGCGCCAGCCGACGTGACGACCGGAACGTCCAACTCGAATGCTCGTTTGAGCATGGACATGACCAGTCGCTCATTTCGATCAATCGAGATGAGGGCGCCCGCATCGAGAACAACACTCATGAGACGTGCCGGCGGCTTGCCCGCTGAATGAGGGCATCTGCCTTTTCCATTTCTTGGGCAGTGAATGCACCGAACTCGTTCTCATAAGCCGTGACGGCGTCGCCGAGAAATTGGTTTCGGAGCCGAGATTCCACCGCCTGAGTAATCCAGGCGGAAAGGGATTCGCCTCGGGCGCGGGCAGCTTCCCGCGCCTGGACGCCGAGCTCAATCGGGATTGTTAATGAGATTCTGTCTACAGTCATACTTTGATATTACTCCATACTTCAGTATTACTGCAAGCGCAAAGTTCGAAATTCCCGCTACTTCGGCGGAGTCACGGCCGCGCATCCCGGCGGCACGTTCGGACCCGTTTGCGGCCACTTCCACAACGTCGCGACTGACGCGGGCAGTTGGCGGGGGCAGGGAGGGAAGCCGAACGAGGTGACGCGTGTCCAGGCTTTCCCCGGCTGGCGAGTGAGTAGCCACTGGCTGCCGTCGTCTTGGAACGACACTTCCGCGAGGTAACTCGCCGGCATGCGTGGACCCACCGGCAGATAGAGCCAATCAACATTGGTGGCGTTGTCGTGCGCGGCCGCCACGGGTCCGGTGGCGACGGCCGCGTCCGTAATCGAGATGCGGCCCTCGGACTGCATCGTCATCGTGACGTAGCGCACGACCGCGTTGATCTCCGACGTGGAGAGGTGCAATCGAGTGGCATCCGTGGGTCGACTGCCGCTCATCCACACGCCGAGCACGAGTGCGAGCACCGACACGATCAAGGTCCCACGCACGATGGCGCGCGACTGAAGACGTGTGTTCAGCATTAGGCCTGCGGCGCGTGCGCCCAGAGCTCCACTTCGGCGCGAGCGCCGAGGGGCAACTGAGCGACGGCCACGGCACTACGCGTCGGACGCGGCACCTCAAAGTTCTCGACCCACACTTCGTTACACGCGGCGAAGTCCGCCATGTCGACGAGGAACAAGGTGGCCTTGATCACCTGAGAGAAGTCCGCACCGGCCTCGGCCAGCACCGCGCGGGCGTTGATGAGGGCTTGGCGAAGTTGATCGGCCGCTCCACCGTCCACCATGACTGACCCGTTTTCGCCGGGCACGAGACCGAGCTGACCGGAGATGACGACGAGGTCGCCGGCGCGACGCCAGGGGGAATAAGGACCAACGGGAGTGCTCATAAGAAAAAGACTAGGTCAGAGCGTGCGGCACGCGAGTGGTGCCCGTGGCCCGCAACACCGCGCCCAACGTGGCGGCGAAGACCGCGCCGCTGGCCGCCATGGCCGGCCGCTCATCGTCCTTAATGGTCACCGAGATGGTGGGCATGGCCGAGAGGGGCAGGATGCCAAAACTGCGAATAGTGAGGTCCTGAACCTCGCCGCGGTCGTTGATGGCGAGGCCCTCACTGGTCGCGAAGGAGTAGGCCGCGTGGGCGGCCCCAATGACGTAACTGCGAAGCGTCACCGGACACAGTGGTTCGCCGGCGGACACCGACACGGCGATCTGCCCGTCACGTAGTTCCACGTCGGCGCGAGCGCCGGACGGAGAGGTGACGCTCACCACGTCGCTCTCACCCATGCTGGCGCGCAGGGCCAGGACTTCACCGAGAATGGCGCCACGATGCGTCGCGCCGACAGGGGGACCGAGAACGTCGACGATCTCGACCTCAATGTCGGGAAGCAGCCCACGCACCAGCTCGACGAGATCGCGGAGGTCGTCACTGTGCGCGGTGACCCCCACTCGCACCACGCCACTGCCGTCGGCGCGAAGACCGATGGCGAGCGGGGGGCGCTTCTTGCCGAGTCGCACCACGGCTTCACGACTCCACACCGCAAGCACGGGTTCACCGAGAGTCGATGCCGCTTCACGGGCGTCGCTCATCACTCGGCTCGTGGCCTTGGCCCCGAAGGCCCCGGCATTACCCGCCGCCGCGGTGACCGTTCCGTCGGGATGCGCGAGAGCGGCGTCGGGTTCCACCGCCGCGGGTTCCACGAAGGTGGTCTGCAGAGTGCGCGCCCAGTCGCCCGCCGGTAACTCCACCGGCCAGGTGAGCGGCAAGGTGGAATTTCGTCCCTGCACCGCACCGGCGCGACGACGAATCTCACTGGCGGACGTGCCCGTGGTCAGTGGCAGCTCGCCGTTCGTCCACAGCACCGTGGCCGACGAGGGATTGTCGCCAGCGAAGGGGGCGCGACCACGGGCCACGTCGCGCCCGGCGATTTGCTGAACGCCGGCGTTTTCGAGAGTGGCGCGCTGAGCAGCGAGCTGCGGGTCACGCGGAGAGAGCGCCGCCGACTCGTCGGCCGCCAGCAGGGCGGCCTCGAGGACGGGTTGGCTGCCGGTGCAGCGACAGAGGTGGGCCGACAAGGCACGCGTGACGCTCGCGGCACTCACGCCGCGCCTCTCCGAGGTGCCCGCTAAGCGGCAGATGATGCCGGGGGTGCAGAACCCACACTGAATGGCGCCGGTTGTTTCCATGGCGTCGATGAGGCGATCACGAAACTCGTCGTCGAGTCCCTCGACGGTGGTGATCTCCGCGCCGCGCACGCGGCTCACGGCGGTGACGCAGCTGACGCGAGGAGCGCCATTGACGAGCACGGTGCAGGCGCCGCATTGGCCCTGCGGGGCGCAGCCGTCTTTTACCTCGCGATGCCCGAGAACGTCGCGCAGGGCGTCGAGCAAGGAGATATCGCCAGCGACCTCAACCTCATCGCCATTGAGGCGAAAGGTGACCGAATCGGTCACGCGGGTTTAGCTGAAGGAGTTGCCGCAGCCACAGGTGCGCGTGGCGTTGGGGTTGGTGATGTGAAATCCGGCGCCCTGGAGGCCGTCGGCGAAGTCCAGCGTCGAACCCACGAGCAGCGGAGCGCTCTCGGCGTCCACCACGATGGAGACGGCACCGAAGTCGCGCGTGACGTCGTCCGCGGCGATCTCGGAGTCAAAGAACATGTCGTAGTTAAAGCCCGAGCAACCGCCGGGCTTCACCGCGATACGCAGCGCGAGCTTCTCGTCGGTGGCTTCCGCGGCAATGAGCTCGGCGACCTTGGCGATAGCGGCCTCGGTCGGGGTAATGGGAGCGGCGTTCGGGTTGGTCAAGGTCACCGGTGACGTGGTCATTGTTCCTCCTCGGATA
>CAISIU010000122.1 GCA_903885505.1 uncultured Actinomycetes bacterium
CGCGGCTGAATGGGCACCACGGCAGTGCCGAGGTCGAGGCCGGGGATGGCGTGGCCGAGGACGGCAAAGGTGGTCAGGGTGTCCGGACCAAAGATCTGGCTCGCCCACTGGCTGGTAAATCCGGCGTCAAACAGCTCACGCGAGGTGGCCAGCAGTTGCTCGAAGGGTGCTTCGACATCAATTCCGATACCGATTTTCATGTCTATCTCCCTCAATTTCGCCCCCATTGGCGTCGGTCGAGACTACCTCGCACCCTAAGAAAATCCGGAGAACGTCGTCAGTGTCGCCGCCAGCGGGCAGAATGGGAACCGAAAGTGGAGGTATTCCCATGGGAATCATGCAACGCGTCAGCACCTTGTTCAAAGCCAAGGCCAATGCGGCCCTGAATAAGGCCGAAGACCCCCGTCAAGTTCTCGATCTGTCCTACGAGCAGCAGCTCGAAAACCTCACCAAGATGCGTCGCGCGTTGGCTGACGTGGCCACCGCCGCTAAGCGCCTTGAACTGCAGGCCCAGCAGTTAAAGACCCAGGGCGACAAGCTGCAGACGCAGGCCGCTCAGGCCGTGAGCCAGGGTAATGACGCCCTCGCCCGCACCGCCCTGGAGCGCCGTGAAGTCATCGCTGGCCAGCTGGCCTCACTCGAGACGCAGCACCAACAAGTGATGGACCAGCAGCAAAAGCTTCAGGACGCCACCAGCAAGCTCGAGGCTCAGGTCGAGCTCTTTCGCACCAAGAAGGAAACCCTCAAGGCCACCTACACCGCGGCCGAAGCCTCCTCGCACATCAACGAGGCCGTCGCCGGCATTTCGGGTTCCATGAGCGACGCGGGCGCCGCGCTGCAGCGCGCCCAGGACAAGGTTGAGGACATGCAGGCGCGTTCGGGTGCCCTCGACGACCTGCTCACCTCAGGAGCCTTGACCGACCTCACCTCTGACCACGACGACATTCAGCGTCAGCTTGACGCCGCCAGCACGGCGAGCAACGTCGACGCCCAGCTCGCGGCGCTCAAGGCGCAGACCGCGGGCGAACTTCCGGAGGCGAAGTAAGCATGACGGCTAAGCACATCGAAACGGATCGCGGACTGTCAATCCGCATGTTCATCACGGGCCTCGGCCTGCTGGTGCTCTACCTCCTCATTGGCACCTTGCTCTTCGCACTCAAGATTCCGGTCATGGGCATCGTCGTCATTGAGTTCGCCATGATTTTCGGTCAGTACTGGTTCAGCGACAAGATTGCCATGTACTCGATGCGCGCCAAGGAAGTCACCCCGCAAGAAGAGCCGCAACTGCACGCCATGATCGAGCGCCTCGCCGCCTTGGCCAATATCCCCAAGCCGCGCGTGGGTGTTTCCGAGATGGATATGCCCAATGCCTTTGCGACGGGCCGAAACCCGAAGCACTCGGTGGTGGTGGTCACCCGTGGCCTGCAGCGTCGTCTGCCCGACGAAGAAATCGAAGCGGTGCTCAGCCACGAAATCAGCCACGTGATTCACCGCGACGTGGCCGTGATGACCATCGCGTCCTCGGTCGGCATGCTCGCCGGCATCATTGCGCGCATGGCCATGTGGGGCGCCATGCTCTCGGGCAACGGCCGCGACAACAAAGACGGCGAGAGCCTGGTTCTGCTCGAGCTGGTGACCTGGGTTGCCTCCATTGCCATCTACGTCGTGAGCTACCTGCTCACCATGGCCCTGTCGCGCTATCGCGAACTCGCTGCTGACCGCTCGGGAGCCATCTTGATTGGTAAGCCCATGGCGCTGGCCTCCGCGCTGCAGCGCATCACCGGCGACATGGCCCGCATTCCGACGACCGACCTTCGTCGCGTAGAGAACATGAACGCCTTCTTCTTCACGCCGGCGTTGGCCAAGGGCTCGCTGGGCTCGCTCTTCTCGACGCACCCCAGCCTGCAGGCTCGTCTCGACCAGCTCATGAAGCTCGAGCGCGACCTCAACGGTCAGGCCTAGTGGGCCTTCGCGACACGCTCTTTGGGCGAACGAAGCAGGCGGCACCGAACCTCGACGCGCTCTTCGCCTTGCCGGCGGCGGTGCCCGACCTCGCCACCAACCTCGCGCTACACCCCAGTGGGGTGGCGGCGGTGTGCTGGAAAAAGGGATCGGGCGGCGCGACCATCAGCAGTGATGGCGAGATTGACCAACTGCTGCAATTAGACGCCACCTCTGCGGTCACCTTCACCACGGACGACCTCGGCTTTGAGTGGGCCGTCTTTAAGGCCGACGATTTGCCCACGCTGGTGACCAACGCACACGGGGTGCACAGCACCTTGGTGGACAAGGGACTCGGCCCACGCCTGCTCTGCAGCGTGTTTCGCTTCGATCCCGATAAGGGCGGCGACCCCGCCTACCTCGTCTACCTCGCGAAGTCGGGCACCTTTTACCCCTTCGCGCCCGCCGCGAACCAGATGCGAAATAACGAACTGGAACTACAAATCCGCACCTTCCTCGGCACGGATATTCCGGTCGAAAAGGACCTATCCAAGTGGATGGCCCTGTGGGGCCTCCCGCTCTAGACGGGCCAGCGTTCGTCGAGTAACTCGACGAGTCGTTCATCCCAGGTGGTGAGATAGTCCCGGTCATGAGTGAACACCTCGACGCGCAGATGGTCGTAGGTGACGGTAATGACCGGGTGGTGATCCATCGCGTCGCAGTCCGGGGCAATCTGACCCAACCACGCGCAGGCCGTCGCGAAGGCCACCTGGTCCTCACGAACCAGTCGACCCGTCTCGACGTGCCACTGCGGATGGCGCGCGAACAGGCCCGCGAGTTCATCCTCGCTCAGGGCGCGACGACTCACGGGTGAGTCATGGCGGCTGGGTCAATGGCCCGGTCAAATTCCTCGGCGGTCAAAAACCCGAGGGCCAACGCGGACTCACGCAGCGTGGTGCGCTCCTTGTGCGCCTTCTTCGCCACCTGCGCCGCCTTGTCGTATCCGATGAGGGGGTTCAGCGCGGTCACCAGCATCAACGAGTTGTTGAGGTGGTGCTCGATCTGCTCGTAGTCGGGCTCGAGGCCCTCGACGCAGAACTCGCGGAAACGGTGACAGGCGTCCGTCAAGAGGTCAATGGAGTGACACACGTTGTGAATGATGACCGGCTTGCACACGTTGAGCTCGAGGTTGCCGCGGCTGCCGGCGAGCGAGACGGCAGTGTCGTTACCCATGACTTGGATCGCGACCATGATCATGGCCTCACTCTGAGTGGGGTTGACCTTGCCCGGCATAATGGAACTGCCGGGTTCGTTCTCCGGCAAGCGAAGTTCGGCCAAGCCGCTACGGGGACCCGAGCCCAACCAGCGCATGTCGTCGGCAATCTTCGTCAAGCTGACGGCCAAGGTCTTGATGGCGCCGTGGGCGAAGACCAGCGCGTCGTGCGCGGCCAGAGCGGCGAACTTGTTCGGCGCGGTCACA
>CAISIU010000123.1 GCA_903885505.1 uncultured Actinomycetes bacterium
AACCTTGCACCAGTCATGTGGTGTAACTCCTGCCTGAATGTATAGGGCAGGTAGAGGGAACCGGATGAATTGAAACATCTTAGTAATCCGAGGAAAAGAAAACAAAAGTGACTCCCTGAGGAGCGGCGAGCGAAACGGGATGAGCCTAAACCGTGTTGGTGTTAAAGCACTGGGCGTTGCCAACGCGGGGTAGTGGGATCACAGGGAAGGAACCAGCAACCTTCACAGAGTTACAAAATTGATGTGTAGCAGAACAACCTGGAAAGGTTGACCAAAGTGGGTAACAGTCCCGTACGCGAAACGCTGAAATCTCTGCTGTGTCTCCCGAGTAACGCCGGATCCGGGAAAGCCGGCGTGAATCTGTCAGGACCATCTGATAAGGCTAAGTACTAATAGGCGACCGATAGTGAACAAGTACCGTGAGGGAAAGGTGAAAAGTACCCCGGGAGGGGAGTGAAATAGATCCTGAATCCGTTGATTTACAATCAGTCAAAGAGTAGTCACGTAAGTGGCCTCGATGGCGTGCCTTTTGAAGAATGAGTCAGCGAGTTATGGTACGTGGCGAGGTTAACCCGAGAGGGGTAGCCGAAGCGAAAGCGAGTCTGAATAGGGCGTTCAGTCGCGTGCTGTAGACCCGAAGCTAGGTGAGCTAGCCATGGGCAGGCTGAAGCGGGGGTAAAACCCCGTGGAGGGCCGAACCCACGTCAGTTGAAAATGACGGGGATGACCTGTGGTTAGGGGTGAAAGGCCAATCAAACCTAGTGATAGCTGGTTCTCCCTGAAATGCATTTAGGTGCAGCGTCAGATGTTCAGCGTCGAAGGTAGAGCACTGGATGGGCTAGGGGACCTACAAGTTTACTGAACCCAACCAAACTCCGAATGTCGATGCTCTAGAGTCTGGCAGTGAGACTACGGGGGATGAGCTCCGTGGTCGAGAGGGAAACAGCCCAGATCAACAGCTAAGGCCCCTAATTCTGGACTAAGTGGAAAACGATGTGAGAACGCTCAGACAGCCAGAAGGTTGGCTTAGAAGCAGCCATCCTTTAAAGAGTGCGTAATAGCTCACTGGTCGAGTGGTCTTGCGCGGATAATGTAACGGGGCTCAAGTCCAGAGCCGAAGCTTTGAATTGTCGTAAGACAGTGGTAAGGGAGCGTCGAACGGGCTGTGAAGCGGATGCGTAAGCAAGCCGTGGAGCGCGTTCGAGTGAGAATGCTGATATGAGTAGCGAGAGAGGGGTGAGAAACCCCTCCGCCGTAAGCCCAAGGGTTCCTGGGGAAGGCTAATCCTCCCAGGGTAAGTCGGGAGCTAAGGCGAGGCCGAGAGGCGTAGTCGATGCACAACAGGTTGATATTCCTGTACCACCGTGTCCGCGCCCATACCAATATGGGGGTACTAAGGGGCTGATCTTCGGATCGAACTGACCAACCCCATTGCGGTAAGCAAAGGAGGGACGCAGGAGGGTAGGTGATCCCAGGCGTTGGTTGTCCTGGGGTAAGCGAGTAGGGCGGGGTCTAGGCAAATCCGGACCCCTTAAGCCTGAGACGCGATGCCGAGACGTTAAGTCGAAGTCACTAATCCCATGCTGCCTAGAAAATCTTCTAGCGAGCTGACACGGTGCCCGTACCCCAAACCGACACAGGTGGGCGGGTAGAGAATACCAAGGCGATTGGGAGAACTGTGGTTAAGGAACTCGGCAAAATACATCCGTAACTTCGGGAGAAGGATGGCCTCATTAGCGTGTAGATCCTTGCGGTCGAAGCGTGAAGAGGTCGCAGAGAATTGTGGGAAGCGACTGTTTACCAAAAACACAGGAGCGTGCTAAGTCGTAAGACGCTGTATACGCTCTGACGCCTGCCCGGTGCTGGAAGGTTACGGGGATGGGTTAGCCGCAAGGCGAAGCTCAGAACCTAAGCCCCAGTAAACGGCGGCCGTAACTATAACGGTCCTAAGGTAGCGAAATTCCTTGTCGGGTAAGTTCCGACCTGCACGAATGGCGTAACGACTTCCCAACTGTCTCAACCACAGACCCAGCGAAATTGAAGTACGAGTAAAGATGCTCGTTAGCTGCATCAGGACGAAAAGACCCCGTGCACCTTTACTACAACTTGATGTTGGGTTTTGGTTCAGTTTGTGTAGGATAGGTGGGAGGCTTTGAAGCAGTGGCGCTAGCCACTGTGGAGCCAACGTTGAAATACCACCCTTTCTGTGCCGGAGCCCTAACCTCGATCCGTGATCCGGATCAGGAACAGCGTCAGGCGGGTAGTTTGACTGGGGCGGTCGCCTCCTAAAATGTAACGGAGGCGCTCAAAGGTTCCCTCAGGCTGGTTGGCAATCAGCTGTTGAGTGCAATGACACAAGGGAGCTTGACTGCGAGACCTACAAGTCAAGCAGGTACGAAAGTAGGACATAGTGATCCGGCGGTTGCTTGTGGAAGCGCCGTCGCTCAACGGATAAAAGGTACGCCGGGGATAACAGGCTCATCTTCCCCAAGAGTCCATATCGACGGGAAGGTTTGGCACCTCGATGTCGGCTCGTCGCATCCTGGGGCTGAAGCCGGTCCCAAGGGTTGGGCTGTTCGCCCATTAAAGCGGTACGCGAGCTGGGTTCAGAACGTCGTGAGACAGTTCGGTCTCTATCCGATGCAGCCGTAAGTGAATTGAGGAAGGCTATCCCTAGTACGAGAGGACCGGGATGGACGCAGCTCTCGTGTGTCAGTTGTCCTGCCAAGGGCATGGCTGATTTGCGACCTGCGGGTGGGATAAGCGCTGAAAGCATCTAAGTGCGAAGCCTGTTCCAAGATAAGTTCACTCACTGGATAACCAGGTAAGGCCCGTGGCTAGACGACCACGTTGATAGGCCGGAGGTGTAAGTGGGGTAACCCATTCAGCCGACCGGTACTAATCGGCCGAGGGCTTGGAGGTTAGATGTTCGTGCTCGCTCTAAAACGCTCAGGGAGCCACGTCAGTGGTTTCCGGTCACGGATCTCGTGACCGAGCGCAGGTTTCCGGTGGTCATGGCGGTGGGGAAATACCCGTTCCCATTCCGAACACGGCAGTCAAGCCCACCCGCGCCGATGGTACTTGGAGGTTCCCTCCTGGGAGAGTAGGTCGCCGCCGGGATTTCTTGAAAACCCCCACCGCAAGGTGGGGGTTTTCGCTTTTTCCATATTGAATGCCGATGGGCACGTTGTCTATTGGTTGCTCGACATTCGGCCCAACTTTGGTTCGTTTTCGTCGCCGGATAGAGGTCCTGGTGCAATTAAAAAGGGTATGATTGCACCATGAAAATCACTACCGCCAAAGTTTTTTTAGCTGGAGCGCTTATCGTTGCTCCGACCGTAGGGTTCAGCACGCAAAGTGGTGCATCTAGCTCGCTAATGACCACCTGTTCAATTTCTCCCAATACGGCAACCTTGTTCCCGGGTGATTCGTTCGACCTGACCTACACCGCTGATGGTGAAGGTATCTGGGGTGAGATTGTTGCGAATGGCACGACTTTGTTCTCCGGAGTGACGGGAGCTGTCCCCGGTCCTGTGAGCATCACTTTTGACCAGTTCTCTTCGTATCTGAACGGCCAGGCGGGAACGGTTTCGTGGAAGCTCTTCACCACTGATGGAACGACTCAAACGAGCCAGACCCCTTCGTGCTCGCTGACTTTGAGCGTGGCCGAGGCTCCGCCGTCCACGACGACGACGACCGCACCGTCCACCACTACGACGACGGTGCCCTTAACCTCGACTTCCGCTCCGGCAACCACCACCACGTTGACCGCTCTACCTCACACGGGATCCAGCTCCTCGGGTTACCTCATCGCCGGTAGCGCTGCCGTCGTGTTGGGTGGCTTGTTCTTGGCGAGCGCCGCTCGTCGCCGTCGCGCCTAGGCAGTCCACAGCTTCGACACGTACCCGTGTCGTCTCGACAGTTTGTGTTGAGACGACACGGGTACAGTTGTTTTCATACGCAAGTGCCGTTTAATGGTGGCGTTGCGACCCACGAGGAGATTCAACGATTACATGACGACGTCATCACGATTCCGAGGGGCATTGGTCGCGGCGGCGGTCATCATGGGGACGTCCGGCATGGCGGCGGCAGCAACCACTACCTTCACGTCCGCGCAAGTCGTGGCTGCGGTGAATACGGCCTCCACCGTGTCAACGGCTCCCGATCTGACGAAGACGTCGCCCACCTTGGCCAACGCGGCGGTGCCCGGTGGTCCCATTTTTCACATCTATCCCAACTGTTATCCCGGGGGACCTGTCGGTACTATGCCGGCGTACCCGGCAACGCAATGCGTGGGTGGGTCACCCACCTCGAAGTACGTGATTGTCATGCTGGGTGACTCTCAGGCGGGCATGTGGTTTACGACCTTCGACCAGATTGGCAAGGACCTCAACTACAAGGTGGTGCTGATCGCCAAGCAAGGTTGCTCGCCATATTTGCAGCCCTCGACCTCGTCGGCCCAGCTTTACGGGGGATTCTCGTTGGCGCAGTGTTACCAGCGCGACCTCGCCGCAATTGCCGCCACGATAAAAATCAAGCCAAATCTCATCGTGATTGATGGGGACTCGACTTTCTTGCCCTCCAGTGTGGGTAGTCCGAGTGGTTCGGTCGACAATTCGGCGGCGGTCCTGGCGCCACAAATTGCGGCCACCATCTCTGCTCTCGCTCCGGCGAAGGCACCCATTGTGATTCCCGCGCCCATCCCGCAATATCTCGGCCGATTCGGACTCGGAACTCCGGCGTCGTGCTTGTCAACCCACTCCACGTCGGTAACCAGCTGTCTGCTGTCGGGAACGGGTGCGAACGGTCCGAGTTCGCAGTCGATCACCACCGCTTTGGCGACGGAAACGAAGGCCAAAGTGGTCAACGTGCTCGCCACTGGCCCCTTGTTCTGCACATCGACGGGTCAGCACTTGTGCCCATTGTGGGTGACTTTGGGTACGACGTCGTATTTGGTGCACAGCGACCCGTGGCACATGACCAATGCCTACGCCACCGTGATTGCGCGGGCGGTGGAGTCCATTGGGGCCTCGTACCTCCCGCGCCATTAGCCCCAGCGACTAGAATTGACCCCTATGCCTAACGCCTCTGACCGTCCTCGTCGCCCCTCTGGTTCGTCCGGCGCTCGACGTCCCGGTGCCGCGTCGGGTGGAACTTCTCGAGGCGGAACCGGCCGACCGGCCCGCCCCACGCGCTCGGGCGATAGCCGTCCCAGTCGTGACGGTGATTCTCGAGGCACGAGCTCGGGTCGCCCAGCTCGTGACGGTGACGCCCGCGGACCTCGCTCTAGCGACGGACGTCCGAGCCGCGCGCCCTCGTCTCGCGGGGGAGCGGCGGGTGCTCGCGGCACCGGCCGTCCCGCCCCTCGTCGTCGTGATGACTTTGATGACGATCGCGGTCCTCGCCCTCGCGCGGGAGCGCCGCGTCGCGGACCTGGTCCGCGCCGTGATGAACGTGATGTGCCACCCGCGCAGCTCCAGCGTGAGCGTGATGACGAATTCGCGAAGGATCGCGGCTGGGGAAACGTCGCTCGCCGTGGCGCGGTTCACCTCGCCAGTGAGGGTGGCTCCATGGAGGCGCGCTCGCAGCAGGAACTGCCGGACGATCAGCGAACGAGTTTTGTGCGCACCGATGCCCCGACGACTGCTCGGCGCAGTTCATCGGCGGCACCGAAGAAGCCCTACAGCTTGCCTACTGAAATTGCAGCGGAGATTCGTCGCAGCTTTGAGGGCACGGCCTATCAGCGTGAACGCATGGTCATGATGATGACCAAGGGCGCGGAGGCCTATGACCGCCACCGTTACGAAGAGGCCCTGCGCCACGCGAAGATTGTGGCGGAGCACTTGCCGGGAGTCCCTGCCGTTCGTGAGCTTGCCGGTTTGGCCGCGTATCGCGCCGAGCGTTTTCCCATGGCCCGTGCCCACCTGCGTGCGTATACCGACTTAACGAGTGACCCTGAGCACCTGCCCTTGGTAATGGACTGCCTACGCGCCATTCACAAGTACAAGTTGGTGGAGCAGACCTACGAAGAGTTCTGCGCGATGGAACCCACTACCGACGTGGCCACCGAAGGCCGCATCGTGATGGCGAGTTCGCTGGCGGACCAAAAGAAGTACAAGGAATCAATTGACTTGTTGATTCGCGCGGGCGCGGGCAAGATCTTGCGCAACCCCTCGTATCGTCACGTTCGCATGTGGTACGCCCTCGGTGACGTGCTCGACCGTGCGGGTGACATCCCCGGGGCCCGTGAGATGTTCGCCCGTGTGGTGGCTACTGATCCCGAGGCCTACGACGCGATGAGCCGCCTCGAGGATCTCGGTGGGTTGCCTCGCGTGTAGAAGAACCGCAAGAAGCGCACAGCGCCGGTGTCCAAGAAGAAGAACGTCGACTAAGACGTCATGCCGCCCAGCCCGACGAGGGCGCGGGCGTGTTCAATCTCTCCCATATGGCGAAGGCCGTGTTGGTAAATCCAGCACTCGAGCGCGTCGCTACGCGTAATGCCATTTTCTCCACCTACGCGGGCGGAAAAGGTCGACGCGATGGTCGCGGGGTAGGGGAAGGCGATGATGATGTCGTCCAAGGTGCTCGGATCTAACTGCGCGAGGTGTTCTTCGGTCTTGGCGAAGACTTGCGTCTGATAATCGAGATAGGCCGCGTAATTCCCGATGCGCTGCGCCATCATGTCCTCAACGCTGCGATGCTTGCCATCGTCGGGCACGGCGAGTTCTATGGCCTGAGCCCACTGGGGGCCGTACAGGGGAGCGGGTCCGCCGGCAAAGGCCAGTGACGTGTCCTCGATCATCAAAAAGTGGACGAGGGAAAACGCAATGGGGAGCACCCCCGGCACCGTGACCGCGTTCACGTGGTCGGCACCCATGGTGGCCGTGGCGTCTTCGTAGAGGGAGTGAAGAGCTCGCATACGGCGGCGAAGGGACGAGAGATAGGCATTATCCATGTCCCCATTGTTCTCTCTCCGAGCGCGCCCATGGTTCATGCTCCCGCCGAGCGGTAGAGATAGCCTGAAGGCATGGACTACGCAGAACTACTCGGCGACGAGGCCACCAGCCTCCTGACGCACCAAGCCACCGCTTTCCCGAAGGAATTGTTGACCGTCCCCGGTCCGAACTTCCTCGACGAGGTCTTCGCCTACTCGGACCGCTCACCGCAGGTCCTTCGCGCTCTCGGCAGCCTGTACGGCCACGGCCGACTGGGCGGCACGGGCTACCTGTCAATCCTGCCGGTAGACCAAGGCATCGAGCACTCAGCCGGTGCCAGCTTCGCGAAGAACCCCGCCTATTTCGACCCCGCCAACATCTGCGAGCTCGCCATTGCGGCCGACTGCTCCGCGGTGGCCACCACGCTGGGTGTACTCGGCACCGTGTCGCGCAAGTACGTACACAAGATTCCTTTTATTGTGAAGATCAACCACAACGACTTCCTGCACTATCCGAACACCTATGACCAGATCATGTTCTCCTCGGTCCGCCAAGCGGCCGATCTCGGCGCCGCCGGCATCGGGGCCACGATTTACTTCGGTTCTCCCGAATCGGACCGTCAGCTGCAAGAAATCGGTGCCGCGTTCGCCGAAGCCCACCGCCTCGGCATGTTTACGGTGCTGTGGACTTACCTGCGAAACCCGGGCTTCAAGGTGGAGGGCGTGGATTACCACACCTCCGCGGACCTCACGGGCCAGGCCAACCATCTCGGCGTCACCATCGAAGCCGACATCATTAAGCAGAAGCAGGCCGAAAACAACGGCGGATACAACGCCGTGAACTTCGGCAAAACCGACAAGTTGGTCTACGACAAGCTCACGACGCCGCACCCCATTGACCTGACTCGCTGGCAAGTGGCGAATTGCTACAGCGGCAAGATTGGCCTGATTAACTCCGGTGGCGAGTCCAAGGGCGCGGGCGACCTCGCCCAGGCCGTTCGCACCGCCGTGATCAACAAGCGTGCCGGCGGGCAGGGTCTGATTGTGGGTCGCAAGGCCTTCCAACGTCCGCGTGACGAAGGGGTGCAGTTGATTCACGCGATTCAGGATGTTTTCCTGGACGCGAGCGTCACTGTCGCGTAGGACTTTCGCCCCCGAGACAGTCCGAGCGAATTTGTCTCACGCTTCCTAGACTTCGATGTAGAAATCGAGGTTCTATGACTCAGCCCCCATCGCCACTGTCCAGTGTCGTCTTGCGCTTCGCGGGCGACTCCGGTGACGGTATGCAACTCACTGGTGAGCGTTTCACGACGGAGTCAGCCGTCTTCGGCAACGACCTCGCCACCTTGCCCGACTTTCCCGCCGAAATTCGCGCCCCAGCCGGGACCCTGGGGGGAGTCTCCGCCTTTCAGGTTCAGATCTCCGACCACGACATCACCTCCGCGGGCGACACCCCTGACGTTCTCATCGCCATGAACCCCGCGGGTCTACGTGCCAATGTCGCCCAACTCGAGCGTGGTGCGACCATCATCGTCAACGTGGACGCGTTCGACGAACGAGCGCTGGCGAAGGCGGGATATCTCGAGAACCCCCTGGCCGACGGCAGCTTGTCGGCCTTCAGTGTCTTTGAGGTGCCGATGACGTCGCTCACCACCGCGGCGTCAGAAGAGGTGGGCGTGAAGCCCCGTGACGCCGAGCGGTCGAAGAACTTCTTTGCCTTGGGCTTAGTGTGCTGGCTCTATTCGCGTCCCATCGAGAACATCACGGCCTGGATCGATAAGCGATTCGCCAAGAATGACCTGGTCCGCCAAGCGAACTATCGCGCGTTTCGTGCGGGCTATGACTTCGGAGAAACCTCTGAAGCATTTGCGGTTCGCTACGAAATCGCCCCGGCACCGTTCGCACCGGGTGAGTACGCGAATATCACCGGCAACACCGCACTGGCCTGGGGACTCGTCGCGATTGCTCAGCGTTCGAACTTGCCGCTGTTTTTGGGTTCGTATCCCATTACCCCGGCGTCGGACATCTTGCACGAACTGTCCAAGCACAAGCGCTTCGGCGTGCGCACTTTCCAGGCGGAAGACGAAATCGCCGCGGCCGCCTCGGCTATCGGCGCGGCTTACGCGGGTTCCCTGGCCGTCACGACCACGTCGGGACCGGGCCTGGATCTCAAGAGCGAAGCAATTGGCTTGGCCGTGGCTCTCGAGCTACCCATGATCATCGTGGACGTGCAGCGTGGTGGTCCGTCGACGGGTCTGCCGACCAAGGTGGAGCAAACCGACCTTCTGCACGCGCTGTATGGACGTCACGGCGAATCTCCGGTCCCGGTGCTTGCCCCCGCCACTCCTGGTGACTGTTTCGACACGGCCATCGAAGCGGCGCGCATCGCGGTGAAATACCGCACGCCGGTCATCGTGCTGAGCGACGCCTATCTGGCGAATGGCACCGAGCCATGGCCCATTCCCGACCCGCTCAGTATCGATCCCATCGATCCCGACTTTGCCAGTGGCCCCAACGCCACCGACGCGGAGGGCAATCCCGCTTTTTGGCCCTACCTGCGAAACCCCGAGACCCTTGCTCGGCCCTGGGCGGTCCCAGGCGTCGCCGGACTCGAGCACCGCATCGGCGGACTCGAAAAGGCCGACAAGACAGGCGCCGTCGCTTATGACGGGAAGAATCACGAGGTCATGACGCACCTGCGGGCCGACAAGGTGGCAGGCGTGGTGGCGGACATTCCCGATGTGGTGGTCGACGACCCCTCGGGTGCCGCTCGTTTGCTGGTGGTCACCTGGGGTGGTACGTACGGACCGGTGGCCGCGGGAGTGCGTCGTGCGCGTGCGCGCTCGGTGAACGTGGCGCACGTGCATCTTCGTCACCTCAACCCTCTTCCCGCCAACCTGGGCGAGATTTTGTCGTCCTATTCGACCGTGATTTCCCCCGAACTAAACCTCGGCCAGTTGGCCTCGGTGCTGCGTTCTCGCTATCTCGTGGATGTGAAGACCGTGTCCAAGGTTCAAGGCGCACCCTTTCGCGCCGCCGAGATTGATGCCGCTATTGAGGAGTACCGATGAGCACGCCCGTTCAACTCACCACCCGCAAGGACTGGGTCAGCGATCAAGAAGTGCGCTGGTGCCCGGGCTGCGGTGACTATTCCATCCTGGCGGCGGTGCAGATGCTGATGCCGGAGCTCAACGTGAATCGTGAGGACACGGTGTTTGTGAGCGGCATTGGATGCGCGGCACGTTTCCCGTATTACATGAACACGTACGGAGTGCACACCATCCACGGACGTGCCCCCGCGATTGCGACGGGTTTGGCGGTGAGCCGACCCGATCTGCACGTGGTCGTCATCTCCGGCGACGGCGACGCCCTCTCGATTGGCGGCAATCACCTCATCCACGCGCTCCGTCGCAACGTGAACATCACCATCTTGCTCTTCAATAACCGGATTTACGGTTTGACAAAGGGTCAGTATTCGCCCACCAGTGAGCGCGGAAAGGTGACTAAGTCCACGCCCGCGGGTTCGCTCGAAGCTCCGTTTGACCCAGTGTCGGTGGCGCTGGGTGCTGAGGCCACGTTCGTGGCGCGCACGCACGACATGGACCGTGCGCACATGCAAGAGACCATTCGTCGAGCCTGGGCGCACGAGGGCGCCGCGCTCGTGGAGATTTACCAAAACTGCAACGTCTTTAACGATGGCGCCTTTACCGACATCACCAGCCGGACCAGTCGTGATGACATGTTGATCGATCTGCACCACGGTGAGCCCATTCGTTTTGGGGCGCAGAAGCAGTTCGGCGTTTTTCGCCACCTCGATGGCAGCGTCTACACCGACACCATCACCCTCGACAACGAGGCGTCGATGGTGGTCCACGACGAATCCGCGCCGGACCCCTCCGGTGCATTCGCACTGTCGCGCCTGACGCGCTCAGACCACGAGCCGACGCCCGTGGGAGTTTTCCGTAACGTGCAGCGACCCGAGTATGGGGACTTGCTCAACGGGCAAATCGTCGACAGTCAAGAGCGCGATGGCCTCGGCGATCTCGCCGCCTTGTTCCGTGGAAACGGGTCGTGGACCGTCAGCGCGTAGAGGGTGATGCCGGCTGGCTCACGGTGCCCAATGCGGTCACCGTGGTTCGCTTGGCGTGCCTCCCCGTCTTTGTCTGGTTGGCGGTCACCACTGCTCACCACGCGATTGCGGCGTGGTTCCTCGGCGGTATCGGTGCGACTGACTGGGTAGATGGCTATCTCGCGCGTCGTTTCTCTCAGGTGTCCAACGTCGGCAAGATCATTGACCCGGTTGCCGATCGCCTTCTCGTCATCACGTCGATCTTCACCGTCGCGGGCGTGGGCGCCGTGCCCTGGTGGTTTGCGGGAGCGACGCTGGCTCGCGAAGTGGTGGTGTCGGGAATGACCATCGCGTTAGCGGCAGCCGGGGCGAGCCGCATCGACGTGTTGTGGTGGGGCAAGGTGTCGACTTTCGCCCTGATGACCGCCTACCCGTGGTTCTTCTTGACCTACGTGCCCGAGGGGCACCCCGCTCGATGGCTTGTGGTCGCGCGCCCTATCACATGGGCGGTGGGTGTCGTCGGGCTGGTCCTGGCGTGGCTTGTTTTAGGGGCGTACGTGCCGCCCGCATTGTCGGCCCTGCGTCGGGGGCGAGAGGGTCGGCGGGCGAGTAAAATTGCCAACTATGGAGATTCCCGCAGACCTTAAGTTTTCTCGAGACCACGAGTGGGCCCGTCTCACCGGCTCGACTGTTCGAATTGGAATTACCGACTACGCGCAAGATGCACTCGGTGACGTGGTCTACGTCGACTTGCCGACGGTAGGGAGCACCATCGAGGCCGGGGCACCTCTCGGTGAAGTTGAATCGACCAAGTCGGTGTCGGAAATTTACGCTCCGGTCAGTGGCACGGTCGTGGCCGTCAACTCTGACTTGTCGGGAACGCCGGAGTCCATTAACTCCGACCCTTATGGCGGCGGCTGGATCTGCGAAATCGAAGTCACCTCGGCGGCTGCAGTCGATGAACTGCTCGACGCTGACGCATACCGCGACTTGACAGCGCACTAAGCACCGTGAACGCGGGTTGCCGTCGCTGCGGAGAGATTCTCAACGCCAATGCCAACTTCTGTTGGTTCTGTGGTGCTGCCCAACATGATGACGGTGGTGCGGAGACGGCGTCGATTCCGGTCGTTATCGCCGATGACAATGTGGCGAGCTCACTGAGCCCTGCGGGCGAGGGCGAGTACCTGCAGATCGCGACGGGTCCGGGGGTCGGCGATTGCTACCTCCTGACCGGTGATGTGGTCACCGTCGGCCGTCGCGAGGACTCGCTGGTCGTGCTGGATGATGTGTCGGTATCGCGCCATCACGCCGTCTTTACGCGCACCGCAAGCGGGCGCTGGACGGTGAGAGACCTCAACTCCCTCAACGGCACTTACGTCAACGGAGAACGGGTGGACGAGTTGGTGTTACGCTCCGGCGACGAAATTCAAGTGGGGAAGTTCAAGATTGTGTTGTGGGGAGTAGCAGAGTGAGCGCGTCAGGAGTCTTCATCGGGCGCGTACACAGCATCTTGCGCGAAGAGTTTGCGGACGTGGAATTGTCGACGATCCGTTACTACGAAGAGCGGGGACTGGTCCTGCCGCGACGCACGTCCAAGGGCTATCGCGTGTATTACCCCGAACACATCGAATGTCTTCGCGTGGCACTGCGCATGGCTCAGTCCGGAACACCGCTTGCTTCCATTCAGCAGCACCTCGTCGATCGTGGTTTGATCGCGGGTGACGTTGTCGCGGTGCCGAAGGCCGCCGCCGCGCGAGAGGGCCTCTCGGCCATCGTGACGGCGTATGTGAACCCCACCGCCGCACCTGTCGCCCCGGCAGAGCCGGCTCTGCACGTCGTCCCGGCACCCGTCGCGTCGGCCGTGTCAACGGGCGATGCCGTGGCGCTGGACACCGTGTTGGCTGACGAAAATATTTCGCGTCGCACCGTGGATGCCCTTCGCGAGTTCAACATGCTGAGCACCTTCACGGTGGGCTCCATGGAGATGCTGTCGTCGGCGGACGCTGACGTGCTTCGCACCGTGGCACCTCTCGTCGCCCGGGGCCTAGATGTTCGCTTCCTCGCCGGTTTGCGCCGCACGGTGGACCGAGAGCTCGACCTCATTCGTCAAGCCATCGAGCCGTCACTTGCGGCCGCTCGTGGCGATGC
>CAISIU010000124.1 GCA_903885505.1 uncultured Actinomycetes bacterium
ACGGTGACCTCCGCGGTGCGCGGCATCTTTCGCAGCGACGCGGCCAGTCGCGCCGAAGCGCTGGCCTTCATTCACGCGCGGCCGAGGTAAGTCATGGCGCTAGTCATGGGCATCATCAACGTGACGCCCGACTCCTTCTACGCCGATTCGCGCGCGGCCACCACGGCGGACGCCATTGCGCGCGGCCGCGAATTTTTTGACATCGGTGCCGACATCGTTGATGTCGGTGGCGAATCATCACGCCCCGGTGCCGTCCCGGTCTCTCTCGAGGAAGAACTCATTCGCGTCATTGACGTCATTACCGAGCTCGCACCGCACGGCCGAGTGTCCATTGACACGACGAAGCCCGAAGTGGCGCGCGCGGCCGTCGCGGCCGGAGCGACCTTGATCAATGACGTGGGTGGCGAACTGGCGGGTGTCGCCGCCGAACTCGAAGTGGGCTACGTCCTCATGCACCGCCAAGGTGACAGCGCCACCATGCAGGCTGACCCGCACTACGCCGACGTGGTCGCGGAGGTTTTTGGCGAGCTCGAACGGGGCGCCGCCGAGGCGCGCGCCCTCGGGGTAAAAGAATTGTGGTTGGACCCTGGTATCGGTTTCGGCAAGACCGTGACGCACAATCTGGCGCTATTGGCGCAGCTCGATGACTTGGTGCATCGCGCTCGCGCCCTTGATGCCCGGGTATTTATCGGCACCAGTCGTAAGCGTTTCATTGGGGAAATCACCCATTCGCCCGACCCCGCCGATCGTTTAGAGGGGTCCCTGGCGACTGCCGCTCTCGCTATTCAGGCGGGTGCGGAGCTCATTCGTGTGCATGACGTGCGAAGTGCCGTACAGTTGACCGAGTTGTTTTCGCGACCAATTGAGGAGGTCACACTGTGAAGGGCAAATGGGCGGCTGGCATTGAGCCCCGCAACTTCACGTGGGTCTTCCGCGACAAGCTGGCCGTATCGGAGCGTCCGGGCGGCTCGACGATGGTGCACCGCAAGGTGCGCCGCGACGAAGAGTTGCTGTGGTTGAAGCACACCGGCATCACCCGCATCGTGTCGGTGCTCCCGCCCGCGGCGGTCGAGACGGCCGACAGTGTGGGCATTAGCAACGCGAATTACCCCCTCATGATCGGTGGCGACCTGCCCGTCGTCTTGGCGCAGTGCTACCAGGACCTGGCCGACTCGCTGGAGCGCGGTGACGTCACCTTGCTGCACGGCGACGAAGTGTCGGATCGTTTGCTCGGCGTCGTCATTGGTTATCTCATGTGGTCCGGTCGCGTGACCTCGCTGCCTATGGCGATTAGCTCGGTCGAGCGCCTCTTTCGCCGTTCACTCGGCCCCGAGGGTCGATTGATCGTTCAGGAGTTGCCCGTCCGTGGCGACCATTGAACTTCGCGATCTTCGCTTCCTCACCATCATCGGCCTGCTCGACTTTGAGCGAGTGACCCCGCAGCGCGTCGCGCTGGACCTTGACCTCGAGACCGACATCTACGACGCCGCGATTTCTGACGACGTGGCGCACACCACCAACTACGCCGACGTGGTGACCGCCGCGCAGCGCGTGGTCGTGGACGGTCAATTCAATTTGCTCGAATCAGCCGCCACGTCGGTGGCTGACGAGTTGCTCGAACTCTTTCCGCGCCTGACCGCCGTGACCGTCTCGGTGCGCAAGCTCGATCCCCCGGTGGCCGAAGAGCTCGCCACCGTGGCGGTGAAGGTGCGCCAGGAGCGCGGGTGACCCTCGCGTATTTCTCGCTCGGGTCCAACCTGGGTGACCGCGCGGCCTACCTGCGACGCGGCGTGCACCTGATGGTGGGCGAGAGCGCCCACCGACTCTCCGACGTTTACGAAACCGACCCCTGGGGCCCGGTGGCGCAGGATGACTTTTTGAACCTCATTCTCGAAATTGAGACCACCTTGTCGCCTCGCGAACTGTTGGAACTCATCCGCGCCGCCGAATCAGACGCGCAGCGTGAGCGTCAGGTGCACTGGGGACCGCGCACTCTCGATGTGGACCTGATTTATATGGACGGCGTGACCAGCGACGACCCGGAGATCATCGTGCCGCATCCGCGCTGGCGCGAGCGGGCTTTCGTGCTCGTTCCCTTGCGGGAACTTCGCCCCGATCTGGTAGCCGAGAGCGATAGTGACCCGACTAGCGGCGAGGTTCGCCACGTGGGTAGGCTCAGCAATATCGGCTAACGACGAACGGCACCCACCTCGGGGCTGGAACGAAACGGAGCATTATGAAAATTGCCATTGTGGGTCGGGGCCGTGCGGGCCACGCCTTTGCTCTCGCTCTTCGTGACGTGGGCCACGACGTCCTCCACGTCGCCCATGACGACCTCTCGGACGTCGCCGCTGCCTCCGTCGTTCTGCTCGCCGTTCCTGACGACGCCATCGAGGAAATCTCCGACGCGCTCGTGATTCCCCCCTCCGTGGTGGTGGCTCACCTCGCGGGGTCTCGGCCGACCTCAGTGCTCTCCCGTCACGCCCACTACGGCGTGCTGCACCCTCTGGTGCCCCTCACGGGCCACGCCCTCGACGCGGCGGCCCGCCTCCACGGTGCCGTGTTCTCGGTGGCCGGTGACGGTGCCCTCGCGGAGATCGCGACTTCGCTCGGTGGCCGAGTGCTGGAACTAACCGACGAGCAGCGTGCCGCGTATCACGCCGCGGCCTGCGTGACGGCAAACCACCTCGTCGCTCTCATGGCCTCGGTGTCGGAGATTGCCGAGACCGCGGGCTTGTCATTGGCCGACTTCCTGCCGCTCGCGGACTTCGCGCTTGATGACGTGCGTCGTTTTGGACCGGCGGGCGCACTCACCGGTCCGGCGGCTCGCGGGGACGACGACACCATCTCGCGCCACCTCGACGCCATCCCCGTTACCGAACGCGCCGCGTATCTCGCTCTCAGCGAACGCGCGCGGCGTCTCGCGGCCACCGGTCACTGATGCGCACCGTTACCGCGATCGCCGACTGGCGATCGGCTGCCGAGGAGTTACGCACCGCCGGTCATTCCGTCGCCCTGGTACCCACCATGGGCGCCCTGCACGCCGGACACGCCTCACTCATTGAAGCCGCGCGTCGTGATGGCCATGAAGTCATCCTCACCATCTTCGTGAACCAACGTCAGTTCAATGACGCGTCGGACTTTGAGCGCTACCCCCGCACCACCGAGGCTGACCTCGAGGTCGCTCGCGCCGCCGGGGCCGCCGTGGTGGCGCTGCCGAGCGCCGCGGAGATGTGGCCGTCAGGCACCGCCACCACCGTGCACGTCGAGGGTCTCAGCGAGAACTGGGAGGGAGCCGATCGTCCCGGTCACTTTGATGGCATGGCCTCGGTGGTGACCAAGCTCCTCACCATCACGGGCCCCTGCACCGCGTACTTCGGGGAGAAGGACTTTCAGCAGCTCGCCATCATTCGTCGACTGGTGGCGGACCTCGGCCTACCCGTCACGGTGGTCGGTGCCCCCATCATTCGTGACCACGACGGCCTGGCGCTGTCGAGTCGAAACGTGCGCCTCAGCGCGCAGAACCGCTCGGCCGCCCTCGCCATTCCCGCCACGGTGGCCCGCGCGGCCCGCGGGGGAACGGTGAGTGAGATCGAAGCCGAGGCCTGCGAGATACTCACCGCGGCCGGCCTCACCGTTAGTTACGCCGCGGTGGTGAACGCCGCGACCCTGGCCCCCTACGCGGCCGGTGACAGCGGCCCCGCGCGCTTTATCGTCGCGGCGATTGCCGGCGACGTGCGCCTGCTCGACAACGGACCCACCTTGATGACAGGAGATACCCATGCTGCTCGCCATTGACACTGGCAACACGGAAACCGTCATCGGCCTCTTCGGCAACGAACAGGTCGGTGACAAGGACGCCGCGGGCTTCGGCCGTGGCTCGGGCGAACACGGCCTGCAGTTTCACTGGCGACTGTCCACCGCTCCCGAGCGCACGCCCGACGAGTGGGCGGTGCAGCTCACGCAACTGCTGGGTCTCGAAGGCCTCGACCTGCGCGACACCATCACCGGCATTGCCGTGAGCTCCTCGGTGCCCGTGGTCGTGACGCAGCTTCGCCGCATGGCGTCTCGCTGGTTTCAGGATGTGCCCATCACCGTTCTCGGCCCCGGCGTTAAGAGCGGCATGCCGATCATGTACGACAACCCTCGTGAAGTGGGTGCGGACCGCATCGCCAATGCGGTGGGCGCGGTCGACCTCTATGACGGACCACTCATCGCGGTGGACCTCGGTACCGCCACCACCTTCGACGTCATCAGCGAGAAGGGCGAGTACCTCGGGGGTGCCATCTGCCCCGGCGTCGCCATCAGTCTCGAAGCGCTGTATTCGCACGCGGCCGCGCTTCGCTCCGTGGAGCTCACCGCGCCACGTTCGGTCATTGGTCGATCCACGGTGGAGTCCATTCAGTCGGGCGTGCTCTACGGATTCGCCGCGCAAGTTGACGGCATGATTCGTCGTATCGAGGCCGAGGTGGGACCGACCACCACCATCGCCACCGGCGGTCTCGCGGGTCTCATTGCACCGCACACGCAGACGATTCATCACGTAGAACCGTGGCTCACCCTGCATGGCCTGCGTATCATTCACGAACGGAACGTTTCATAAGGAGCCTCGTGAGCCAGCCCTACCGCTTTGACCACACCCACTACTGCGCACCACTAATTGAGCAGTATGCGGGCCTGGCCGACGGTGAAGAGTCTGGCGCGGTGGTCACGGTGGCCGGTCGCGTGATGTTGCTACGCACCCAGGGCAAATTGGCCTTCGGCACGATGCGCGACTCCAGCGGCGAAATCCAGCTCTTCGCCCTCTCGGCGGTCACCGCCGAGTTCGACGAGTTCATCAAGCTGCACCTCGGTGACTGGGTGGGCGTCACCGGCGAAGTGGTACGCACCAAGCGTGGCGAACTGTCCATCAAGGTGGCGAGCTGGCAACTTCTCGCCCACGCCCTACAGAACTTTGGCGACAAGTGGGCGGGCATCAACGACCCCGACACTCGGTATCGTCACCGCGAAGCTGACCTCTGGGCGAACCCCGAGTCGCGCGTGGCTCTGCGTCGTCGCAGCGAGACCCTGCGTTCGCTGCGCGAGCACCTGCACGCGGCGGGCTGCGTGGAAGTAGAAACCCCGATCTTGAACGCCGTGCCGACGGGCGCGGCCGCCCGTCCTTTCGTGACGCACCACAACGCACTCGATGCCGAGTTCGTGCTGCGCATTGCGCCCGAACTGTGGCTCAAGCGTTTGGTCGTGGGCGGCTTTGAGCGCGTCTTTGAACTGGGTCGCGTGTTTCGTAACGAGGGCATTAGCCCGCGCCACAACCCTGAGTTCACCGGCCTCGAGCTCTACATCGCGTACTTCGATTACGAGGACATGATGAACCTCACCGAGGAACTGATTCGTCAGGCCGCCCTCGACGTGCGCGGCACCACCGAGCTCGAATACCAGGGCCAGCCCTTGTCGCTCGCCGGCCCCTGGGCGCGTCGCACCATGGCCGAGCTCGCCAGTGAGGGTGTGGGCGAAGAGGTCTCGGTGCACACGCCGCGTGAACACTTGGTTGCCTTGTTGGCGCGTCATGACGTCGTGGCGCACGACTCCTGGGGCCCCGGCCGCTGCCTGTCCGAGCTCTTTGAGGCCACCGCGGAAGCCACCTTGTGGGCGCCGACTTTCGTGACGGAACACCCCGTGGAGATCTCTCCGCTGGCGCGCCGTCACCGCCTCGACCCCGAGCTCACCGAACGTTTCGAGCTCTTCTGCGTGGGCCGTGAATTGGCGAATGGTTTTTCCGAGCTCACCGACCCGGTCGATCAGCGTGAGCGCTTCGAAGATCAGGCGCGACTCGCCGCTGCGGGCGACGACGAAGCCATGGGCATTGACCTCGACTTCATCAAGGCGCTCGAGTGGGGACTTCCCCCGACGGCGGGCCTGGGTATTGGGGTGGACCGACTCGTGATGTTGCTCGCTGATGTGCCGAACATCCGCGAGATCATCGCGTTCCCGACGTTAAAGCCGCGGTTCGACTAACGGCAAGCCCTCGAGCAGGGCGGTCATCAGTCGAGAGAGGCTGTCGCGCAAGTCGCTGTCGCTGAGCTGTGCGAGGGCCTCGTTGGCCTCGGCGTAGAAGGCCTGCGCGGCCGACATGGTGTACGCCAGACCGTCAGTCGCGACCACCGCTTGACGAGCGGCTTCGCGCTCCTCGTCATTGAGCGGACGACCGAGCAAGGCGCGCACCTGGTCGCCGACGACCGGGTCGGCCATGGCGCGAATAGCGGGCAGGGTGTAGATGCCTTCGGCGAGGTCTTGGCCCGCGGGCTTGCCCAGTTGGCCATCGACGGCTGTCATGTCCAAAATGTCATCGCGCAACTGGAAGATCATGCCGAAGCAGCGACCGTAGGTGGTGAGAGCATCCACTTCGTTCGCGGGGCGCTTCGCGACCACCGCACCGACGCGTGCGCTGCTCGCCATGAGCGACGCCGTCTTGCCTTCGATGGCTTCGTAGTAGTCCGCTTCGCTGCGTGAGGTCTGAAAGGCGGTGCGCACTTCGGACACTTGTCCGCGAGTGAGCCAGGCCAACGTGTGCGCGAGGAGAGAGGCGATCTCGACGCCCAAGTCAGCGGCAATGGCGGCCGAGCGCGCCATGAGGTAGTCACCGGCGACGATGGCCACCATGTTGCCGAAACGCGCGTTCACCGACGAGACGTTGCGACGAATGTCGGCCTCGTCCATGACATCGTCGTGATACAGCGAGGCGAGGTGCATGAGTTCGAGCGCGACGCCACCGAGTAACTCGTCATTGGTCGCGGGACGCTGACCACCGGTAGCGGCCGCCGTCGATAGCACGGGGCGAATGCGCTTACCCCCGGCGTTGATGAGGTGGGTGGTGATCGAGTCGAGGTAGTCGTCGCCAATTTCCACGGACGACAGCAAGACGGCTTCAAATCGTTCGAGGTCGTCAGCCAATTGGGGCAGGCGCAGTTCTCCGTGGATATTCACGTAATCACCCTACGAGAAAGATGGGACTTTTCTGACAGGGACGACGGGGAGTGGTTGTCACAACTCGTCGGTAGGGTGAACCCCCCACCGGACAATTACTAGGAAGAGGGCGCAGGAAAGACCCTCCGGTAGCACCGGTACACTGGATTTCCAAGGAGGCAAACGTGTTCGAACGCTTTACAGACAGGGCCCGACGAGTACTAGTCCTCGCTCAGGAAGAAGCCAAGGAGCTCAACCACAACTTCATCGGCACCGAGCACATCATGCTGGGTCTGCTGAAGGAAGGCGAAGGCATCGCCGCCAAGGCGCTCGAGTCCCTCGGGGCGTCGATTGACGCCGCGCGCGAGAAGCTGCGCGAAGCCGCCGGCCCCGTGTCCTCCTCGTCCACTGCCTCGCCGCCCTTTACTCCCAAGGCCAAGAAGGTCCTCGAGTCGTCGCTGCGTGAAGCGCTGCGCCTCGGTCACAGCTACATCGGCACCGAGCACATGCTCCTCGGCCTCCTTCAGGAAGAAGAGGGCATCGCCATCTCCATCTTGGAGGACATTGGCGTTGACGTCTCCAAGATCCGCGACACCGTGCTCTCCATGATGGAGAACTCCGGCACGGGCAGCGCCACCTCGCAGCCCAGCTCGTCCAGCAAGTCCGACGCGGCTGACGCCGGCGGCTCCGCGGTGCTCGACCAGTTCGGTCGCAACCTCACCCAGCTCGCTCGCGAGGGCAAGCTCGACGTGCTCGTCGGTCGCGACACCGAGATTGAGCGCGTGATGCAGGTGCTGTCACGTCGCACCAAGAACAACCCCGTCCTCGTGGGTGAGCCCGGTGTCGGTAAGACCGCCATCGTCGAAGGCCTCGCTCAAAAAATCGTGGCCAACAACGTGCCGGCCACGCTCAAGGACAAGCAGCTGTACACCTTGGACCTCGGTGCCCTGGTCGCCGGTTCTCGTTACCGCGGTGACTTTGAAGAGCGCCTCAAGAAGGTCCTCAAGGAAATTCGCACGCGTGGCGACATCATCTTGTTCATCGACGAAATCCACACCCTCGTGGGTGCGGGTGCCGCCGAAGGTGCCATTGACGCCGCGTCCATCCTCAAGCCCATGCTGGCGCGTGGCGAACTGCAGACCGTCGGGGCCACCACCTTGGACGAGTACCGCAAACACATCGAGAAGGACCCCGCCCTCGAGCGTCGTTTCCAGCCGGTGAAGGTTGACCAGCCGTCGGTCGCGATGACCATCGACATCTTGAAGGGCCTGCGCGAGGCCTACGAGAAGTTCCACGCGGTGACCATCACCGACCAGGCGCTCGTGGCCGCGGCCAACATGGCCGATCGCTACATCGCGGACCGCTTCTTGCCGGACAAGGCGATTGACCTCATCGACGAGGCCGGCTCACGTCTGCGCATTCGTCGCATGGACGCGACGCCCGCGCAAAAGCGCGTCGAGGAAGAACTCACGCGTGTGCGTGCGGACCTCACGGCCGCTCGCGAGCGCAACGTGACTGACCAAGTCGAGCGCCTCGAACTGCAGGAGGCCGAACTGGTCTCTCGCAAGGACGAGATCGAAGCCGAGATCCGCTCCGCGGGTGGCGCCACCTTTGACGAGGTCAACGAAGAGACCATCGCCGAGGTGCTCGCCGTGTGGACGGGCATCCCGGTGTATCGCCTCACCGAAGAAGAGACCAGCAAGTTGCTGCGCATGGAAGACGAACTGCACCGCCGCATCATCGGTCAGAACGAAGCCGTCTCCGCCTTGTCGCGCGCGATTCGCCGCACTCGCTCGGGCCTCAAGGACCCGAAGCGCCCCGGTGGCTCCTTCATCTTCCTCGGACCGACCGGCGTCGGCAAGACCGAGCTCGCCAAGACCTTGGCCGAGTTCTTGTTCGACGACCGTGACGCGCTGATTCAGCTCGACATGTCCGAGTACATGGAAAAGCACACCGTGAGCCGTCTCGTGGGTTCGCCCCCGGGCTACGTGGGCTTCGACGAGGGTGGCCAGCTCACCGAAGCGGTGCGCCGCAAGCCCTTCTCGGTGGTCCTCTTCGACGAAATCGAAAAGGCGCACCCGGACATCTTCAACACCTTGCTGCAGATCTTGGAAGACGGTCGCTTGACCGACGCGCAGGGTCGCTCGGTGGACTTCAAGAACACCATCTTGATCATGACCTCGAACCTCGGCACCGCCGACCTGCGCCGCGCGCAGCTCGGTTTTGCCAAGACCACCGACGAGGCCAACTTCGACAAGATGAAGGAAAAGGCGCTGGCGGCCCTCAAGGGTCACTTCCGTCCCGAGTTCCTCAACCGTGTGGACGACACCATCGTGTTCCACGAGCTCACGCCGGACGAGGTCATCGAGATTGCCGACATCTTCATCGAGCGTCTGCGCGACCAGCTCAAGGTCCAGGGCATCAACCTGGAGCTCACGAAGGCCGCCAAGGGTTACCTGGCCGCGAAGGGCTACGACGCCGAACTCGGTGCTCGCCCCTTGCGCCGCGTGATTCAGCAGCAGATCGAAGACATCCTGGCCGAGAAGATCCTCTACAAGGAATTCCACGCCGGACAGACCATCGTGGTGGACCTGGCCGAGGGCGAGACCCCGTCACTGATCTTTGAGGCCATTGACACGCCCGACGCCCTGCCCGAGGTGCCCAGCGAGGCCTAAAGGCGGTTTCGGGCCCCTCGGCCCGAAAATGTCCAAAATGCGCTAAAATTGCCACCTCTCGGCGGGCCACGTCTCGCGGGAGCCAAGGAGAGTCGTGACTGCTACGCGCAAGTACAAGAAGGGCGACCGTCTGGTCTACCCCCACCACGGAGCCTGCACCGTCGAGAAGGTGGAAAAGCGCGAGGCGTTTGGCGTCAAGCAGGACTACTTGAAGCTCAAAGTCGCCTACAGCGACCTGGTGCTGTTCGTGCCCGTGGCCAACGCGGAAAACGTCGGCCTTCGCGACGTCATCAATGACGAAGAAGTCGAAGAAGTCTTTGCCGTGCTGCGCAAGAAAGAAGCGCGCATGCCGACCAACTGGTCGCGCCGCTTCAAGAACCACTCGGAAAAGCTGCGTTCCGGCGACATCTACCAAGTCGCCGAAGTCGTGCGCAACCTCTCCATTCGCGACAAGGACAAGGGTCTGTCCGCGGGTGAAAAGCGCATGTTGACGCGCGCGCGCCAGATCTTGGTCTCCGAACTCACCTTCGCGCTCAACGTTGATGAAAAGACTGCGGAGGACAAGCTGCAGTCCGTGCTTCCCTAGTGGCACACGTCGGCGTCATCGTGGTGGCTGCCGGCAGCGGCACTCGTTTTGGTCGACCCAAGCAGTTTGAATCCCTGGGGCGTCGCAGCGTGGCGGGTCACTCCGTGCGCGTGGCGCGCGAATGTGGCGAATTCACCGTGCTGGTCGTTCCCGAGGGATACGACGGTGATGGTGACGGCGCCGATGTCGTCGTCACCGGCGGCGCGACGCGCTCGGATTCGGTGCGCGCGGGCCTTAACGCTTTGCCCGAGCAGATTGAGACCGTCGTGATTCACGACGCCGCTCGCCCCCTCGCCACCTTGCCCCTGTTTCGCCAAGTGATCGCGGCGCTGTCGGACGACGTCGCCGGGGCGATTCCCGCCATCGCGGTGACCGACACCTTGAAGAAGGTCGTCGACGGCCTGGTGACCGAAACGGTCGATCGCACCTCCGTGGTCGCCGTGCAGACCCCGCAGGCCTTTCGCCGCGACGCCCTGCAGGCTGCGCACGAGGGTCAGCCCTCCGACACCGATGACGCCGCCGCCCTTGAGCGCCTCGGATATCGCGTGGTCGTCGTCGAGGGCGAAACGACGAATCTCAAAATCACTCACCCCCATGACCTCACCATCGTGCGCGCCGTGTTAGGAGTGGAGTGATGCGAATCGGTCACGGCTACGACATTCACGCGTTCGCGATGGACGCCACGCGTCCCCTCTTTTTGGGCTTGACGCGTATTGAGGACGAATACGGACTGGAAGGCCACAGCGACGCCGACGTCGTCGCGCACGCCTTGGCCGACGCCTTGCTCGGCGCGGCTGACCTCGGCGATCTCGGCACGTACTTTTCCGACCGCGACGAAAAGTGGCGCGGTGTCGCCTCCTCGGTGATTTTGACTGAGACCGTGCGCCTCGTCCACGAGGCGGGCTTTCGCTGCGTGAATGGTGACGTCACCGTTATCGCCGAGCGTCCCCGTCTCTCGCCCTGGCGCGACCAGATGCGCGCGGCGTTAGCCGCGGTGGTCGGTGCCCCCATTTCTGTCAAGGCCACGACCCACGAGGGTCTCGGCGCCATTGGTCGTGCGGAGGGAATTGCTGCGCACGCCGTCGTCTTATTAGAGGAGACCGTATGACCCCCCGTCCCGCCCCGAAGCGCGGAGGCTCTGAGCCCCGCGGACGTTCTGACCGCCCCGCCGCTGGGCGCGGTGCTCCCGCCGGACGCTCGGCCGGTCGCGCCGCTCCCGCGGGTCGTGGACCGTCGGGTGGTCGCAGTTCCGGTCCCGCGTCGGTGCGACCGACTCGTGGTTCCTCGGGCCGCGGCAACCCGTCGAGCCAGCCGCGTCGCTCCAGTGATGACCTCGGTGGCGAGCAGGTTGAGGGTCGTCAGGCCGTTCTCGAGTTGCTGCGCGCCAAGCGTCGCCCGGTGCGCAAAATTTTCATGGCCGAGACTCTCGACCCGTCACCGATCTTGGACCAGATCGAAGAGTTAGCCAAGAGTCAGCGTGTGCCGGTGCAGTACGTGTCGATGGCGCGACTTGACCGAGAAGCACGTACCGAGACTCACCAGGGCATCTTCGCCGAGGCCGCCAAGATCAAGCCGGTGTCGCTGGAGGACTTGCTCGACGTGCCGAATCCCTTTTTGCTCGTCGGTGACGGCGTCACGGACCCGCGCAACTTGGGCGCCATCTTGCGTTCGGCCGAAGGTGCCGGCGTGACCGGCGTCGTCTTGCCGCGGCACCGCACCGCGCGCATCTCGCCGTCGGTGACCAAGACCGCCGCCGGCGCCATTGAGTACTTGCCCTTCGCGCAAGTCGGTGGCATTCCCACCGCCATTGACCAGCTCAATAAGCGTGGCGTGTTGACGGTGGGCCTGGCCGGTGAAGGCGACACCCACTTTTACGACATCGACTTTTCTAACCAGCCGGTGGCTCTCGTCATCGGCTCGGAGGAAAGCGGGCTCGCGCAGCTCACGCGTAAGCGTTGTCAGTACGTGGCGCGCTTGCCGCAGCTCGGTCGCATCTCGAGTTTGAACGCCTCGGTGGCGGCCTCCGTGGCCGCCTACGAAGTCGCGCGTCAGCGCGGCGCTCGTTAATTAACTCGCGACCGACCAGTTCTCACCGAGCACTTCGGTGCACTGCGCGCAGCGTCGGGCGGCCACCGGAATCTCGGTGAGGCAGGCCGG
>CAISIU010000125.1 GCA_903885505.1 uncultured Actinomycetes bacterium
CATGAGCTCCGACACCATTCAGCACGAGGCCGATCACGGCCACCACGAGGCACCCGAAGTAGTCGAAGGTCGTCAGCGCCTGGGCATTTGGCTCTTCATCGTGGGTGACGTCATTATGTTGGCGTCCTTCTTGTTCACCTATCTCTACCTGCGCGGAACGAACACGCAGAAGGGGTGGATGACATATCTGGAAGGAAACTCGGACTCCCCGAACTTCGGTAAAGCCGTATCGGAAAAGGTTTTGTCGTCAGGACTCAACTGGGCCATTGTGGCCGTCACGGTGCTGAGCGCCGCAGTGGTGTGGTTCGGCGAAAAGCACCTGCGTTCACGTCAGAGCGGAGCCGGCAGATTTAGCCTCATCGCGGCGGCAGGAGGGCTCCTGGCCATCGTGGCCACGGTGTTGACCATCATTCAGCTGCGATCCATCGACATGCACGTGCCGTTTCACCCGTTGAGCCAAAGTGCGCACGAGTACGTGTACACGGCGTACGGCTCGGCAGAGATTTTGCTCAATGGATCGAGCTTGATTCACCTCATCATCCTCGCGTTCCTCGGCTTCGGTTTGGCGATTCGCGCCTCGAAGGGCCTTGTCAGCAGCGAGGGCCTGAAGTGGTCGCAGGCACGATTCGTGCGCTTCTTCTGGGTATGGGTGGCCCTCGGCTCGGTGATCACCGCGGCCGTCACTTCCCTGATTAACAAGTAGCCCTACTTTCCGCTCGCAACCCCGTCACTTCGACCGCGCGCCGAGGTGACGGGGTTGTAGTCTTTGAGGAGTCGTGAAGCGGATCCTGTGAGGTTCGCACGGCTGGAGGAGAACAGTGGCTGAGCGCGAACGGCGTCACGTGCGCCCGCGGGGGACCGTCTTTGTCCCGCGAACTCAACTTTTGTCCGCAGATGACGTTCAGCGGGCCGTGCGGCGTATGGCCCACGAAATTATTGAACGACACGAATCCGTTGATGATCTCGTCCTGGTGGGCCTGCAAACCGGGGGAGTGCCCTTTTGCGACTTGCTGCACCGAGAGCTCGGCGTTATCGCGGGGCGTGAGGTGTCGAGCGGTTCGCTCGACGTGGCCTTCTATCGCGATGACGTCGGACTTCATCCAGTTGTGGAACCGGCGTCGACCACTATCGCCGTCGACCTCACCAATCGAGTCGTGATCATCGTTGATGACGTGCTGTACACCGGTCGCACCGTCCGTGCGGCGCTCAATGCGCTGTCTGATTGGGGTCGCGCGCGGGCCATCGAGTTGGCCGTCATGATCGACCGCGGACACCGTGAACTACCTATCCGACCCGATTACGTCGGAAAAAATCTTCCGACGGCACGCCACGAGGCCATTGATGCCCACGTGGACGGCGTCTGGATTGGGGAGTTGGTGGCCAAATGAGGCAGTCCATTCGCGGGGGAGACCTCATCTCTCTGGCCGACGTGTCTCGAGACGCCATCGTTGAGGTGCTGGACGTCGCTGAATCTTTCGTCGAGGTAAATCAGCGGAGCATTAAGAAGGTGCCCACGCTCAAGGGCCGAGTGGTCGCTTCCTTGTTCTACGAAGAATCCACTCGCACCCGACTTAGTTTTGAAACGGCAGCGAAGCGCTTGTCGGCCGACGTTTTGTCCTTGGCCGTCGCCTCATCGTCGGTAAAAAAGGGTGAGAGCCTTCGCGACACGATTTCGACCATCACGGCCCTCGGCATTGACGCGGTCGTGATGCGACACATGGCCTCCGGGGCACCCTGGCAAGTCAGCCGGGTGGTGCCGTCTATTCGAGTGATCAATGCGGGTGATGGTCAACACCAGCACCCCACACAGGGTCTTCTCGACGCCTTCACTATTCGCCAAGTACTGGCAGAACGTGCGGGCACTCGCGGAAGTGAGACGGGGTCGGAGCTTTTTCACGGACTTCGCATCCTCATCGTGGGCGACATTCGTCACAGCCGAGTCGCCCGCAGCGACATCGCGGCCTACTTGGCGTTGGGCGCTTCGGTCACCGTGTGTGCTCCACCGACCCTCTTGCCCACCGAGGTCTCCTCGTGGGGCGTTGAGGTGGCGACTGATTTCGAGTCGGCCCTCGCGCAGGCGGATGTGGTGGGCCTTCTGCGCCTGCAGGTGGAGCGCGGCAGCGGTGGTTTTGTTCCCTCGCTTCGAGAGTTCACCTCGCTCTATGGCTTGACCGCCGAGCGTGAGCAGTTGCTCCAGCCGCACGCTCTGGTGATGCACCCCGGCCCGATGAATCGTGGCGTGGAGATTGATAGCAGCGTGGCCGATGGATCTCACGCTGTCATCGAGCGGCAGGTGGCTAACGGCGTCCCGGTGCGCATGGCGGTGCTGTATCTCACCGTCGCCGGTGGAGAGGGAGACCTGTGATGAGCACTTTCATTATTCGCGGGGGCACGGTCGTGCACGCGGCGAACAGCGAGCGCGCTGACGTGTTGGTTCGAGATGGGCGAATTATTGAGGTGGGCATCAAGCTCGATGGCACGGCAGCGACCGAAATAGATGCGTCCGGATGCCTCGTGGGGCCGGCTTTCGTTGATCTGCACGCCCATTTGCGTGAGCCCGGAAATGAAGCGGCCGAGACCATTGAATCAGGCGCACGAGCGGGTGCGGTGGGAGGCTACGGCGCCGTCGTGGCCATGCCCAACACCACGCCCACGATCGACTCGGCGGCCGTGGTGGGTTACGTCTACGAACGAGCGCGACACGCCGTCATTGACGTGGCAGTCGCGGGCGCCATCACCATTGGTCGCGAGGGTAAGAACCTGGCGCCCATGGCGGAGATGGCAGCCCTGGGGGTTCGTTTGTTCACCGACGATGGCAACGGCGTTCAACATGGCGGGGTCATGCGCCGTGCGCTGCGCTATTCGTCAGCGCTGGGAGTTCGACTGGCTCAACACTGCGAGATGGACGATCTCGCCGGTTCGGGCGTCATGAACGATGGCCCGCTGGCCGCTCGCCTCGGCCTGGCGGGTCGCTCGGCACTTGCCGAGGAAATCATGGTGATGCGCGACATCGAGTTCGTGCGAGCCTCGGGCGGACGGCTTCACTTCTTGCACTTGTCAACTCGTCGCTCGGTGGAGTTGGTGGTGGCTGCCAAGGCCGATGGCCTTGACGTCACTTGTGAGGTGGCGCCCCACCATTTCACGTTGAGCGAGGATCGTTGTGCGAGCTTCGACCCCGTGTTCAAGGTCCACCCGCCGCTTCGCTCCATGGCGGATGTCGAGGGACTGCGGTTAGCGGTGGCACGCGGTGATATCGACGCGGTGGCCACCGATCACGCTCCGCACACTCCCGAGTCGAAAGACGGCACGTTTGACGAGGCACCCCCCGGAATGCTGGGGCTCGAAACGGCGGCCGCGCTGACGTGGGGTGCCGTGAATGGCGACGCGCACGCATTTTTCAACGTGCTGAGTCGCCGCCCGGCACGCGTGGCACAACTTCGCGCCGGCGAGTTGGGTGTTCGACGTATCGCCCACGGTGGCGATGTCGCACCGGGAGAAGATGCCTCGCTCGTGATTTTTGACCCGTCTGACTCATGGACGGTTAACCGCCACGCCCTGCAGAGTCGTGCCCTTAATACGCCCTTTCACGACATGGTCATGACGGGCCGTGTGCGGGGGACTGTCGTGGGTGAGCCGGTGTGGCTGAATGGAGAATTTCGATGACCACTGATGGCGCAATTGTCTTGGCCGACGGCACCGTGTTTGAGGGCGTGGTGCGTGGCTTTATTCCCGCGAGCGGCATCGTGACCGGAGAATTCGTTTTCAATACCGCCATGTCGGGTTATCAAGAGGTGATTACCGACCCCAGCTATGCCGGGCAGATCATCACCTTTACCTACCCGCACCTCGGAAATTACGGCGTCACGCCACTAGATGACGAGTCCACCAAGCCGTGGTGCGCGGGTGTCATTGCACGCGACTTTGTCGACGTGCCATCGAACTGGCGTTCTGTCGGCCCGCTCGAGGGCTTCCTGCGCCAGCATCGAGTGATGGCGATGTCCGGTATCGATACGCGACGTCTCACGCGACACCTGCGAGCGCACGGGGCGCTGCCGGGTGCCTTTGGCGCGGCGTCAACCGCGGAGCTAGCGGCCGCAGCCGAGTCCGCGTCGGGCACCGATAATCACAATTTTGTCGACCTGGTGACCTGCGCGGCGCCGTATGAACGCGGCAATGGATCGCATCACGTGGTGGCCTTCGACTACGGCATCAAGACCACCATGGTCGCTCAGCTAGGGGCTCGTGTTCGGGTCACGGTGGTGCCCGCGCACACTTCCGCGGCGGCCGTTCGAGAACTGCGCCCCGATGGGGTTTTCTTGTCGAACGGACCTGGCGACCCCGCGGCTCTGCCGCAGCTCGCGGCG
>CAISIU010000126.1 GCA_903885505.1 uncultured Actinomycetes bacterium
ATCGACGTAGCGCTCAATCAGCGGATCGAGGATCTCATAGGGCGGCAAGCTCTGGTCGTCGCGCTGGTCGGGACGAAGCTCCGCCGAGGGGGCTTTTTCCAAAATGTTGACGGGGATGACCTCGACCCCGTCGCGCTGATTGCGCCACCGGCACAGTTCGTAGACCAGGGTCTTCGGCACGTCTTTGATTACCGCGAAGGCGCCCGCAGTGTCGCCGTAGAGGGTCGAATACCCGACGGCCAGCTCGGACTTGTTACCGGTGGTGAGCACCAGTGACCCGGTGTCGTTCGACCACGCCATGAGAATGACGCCGCGCACGCGGGACTGGAGGTTCTCGTCAGTGAGGCCGGCAATCTCGTGACCGAGTGCGTCGCCCACGGTTCCCGCAATCGCTTGGTGACCCGCTTCAATCCCGGCGGTGCGACACGCGATGTGCTGTCGACGCGCGAGTTCGTAGGCGTCGCTGAGTGAGTGCTCGCTCGAATAACGAGAAGGCATCGCAATCGTGGTGACGTTCTGCGGCCCCAGGGCGTCAGCAGCGATGGTGGCGACAATGGCCGAGTCAATGCCACCCGACAGCGCAATAACGACGGAGCGAAAGCCACTCTTGGTGACGTAGTCGTGCGTCGCGAGCGTGAGCAGGTCGTAGATCTCACCGAGCTCATCGGTGACCGGCGACGAGGCCTGGTCCACCGATACTGACCCATCTTCCACGGTGACCACGTGCACCGCGTCGCGAGCCGAGGGCATTTCGTGCACGATGGCCCCGGTGGCGTCGGCCACGAAGGACGCACCATCAAAGATGAGTTCGTCTTGGCCACCGAGTTGGTTGAGATACAGAAAGGGCGTCTGCGTGTGGCGCGCGTGGTGGCTGACCACCGCGTGACGCTCGCCTCGTCGCCCTCGCGCAAACGGCGAGGCGTTCATGACCACGACCACGTCGCTGGCCTGCGCGGCCTCGTGCGCGGGGCCGTCGGCAATCCAGACGTCTTCGCAGATCACGAATGAGCAGCGTTGTCCGGCGATGGTGAGCACCGTCGCGGGGCCCTCGCCTCGATAGAAGTACCGCGCTTCGTCAAAGACGTCGTAATTGGGCAAGAAGCGCTTGGTCGCGATGCCGAGCACCTCGCCCTGGCCGCAGATCACGGCCGCGTTCAGAACCGGCGAAAAGAAATCCGCGCCGAGTGGTGAGCGGTCACGGCTGTCGCTCGAGGGCTGGAAGGCCACGTTCCACTGCTCGGCCCGCAGGGGGGCGCCCACCACCGACGGCAGTGCGAGGTTCTTCGCCAGCGAATTGATAGCAGCGTGAACATCGTCGAGAAATGCGGGGCGCAACAGGAGATCTTCGGGCGGATAGCCCGTCAGCGCCAATTCGGGAAAGACGACAAGGTCAGCGGCGTCGCGTTGCGCGAGGTCATTCACGATGGTGGTGATCATCTCGGCGTTACCCGCGAGGTCTCCCACGACGGGATTGATTTGCGCGAGCGCAATGCGAACGGCCACGACAGGGAGATTAGCGACAGCCACGACTAGCCTCTATGCATGACGAGCAGTGTCGTAGCGAACTCCTCCCCGTCTTTCATGGACGACGACAGCTCGCCCGCGCGCATTATTCGCGCCGCCGTCTCGGCCATCGCCACCCATGGCATTGACCACGTCACGGCCAGCCAGTTAATAAACGGCGCCCACGTCGCGCGCAGCACCATGTACTCCTACTTCGGTGACGTCTACGGCGTTTTCGCCGAGCTGTGGCGCGCCGCCGGACCGCAATGGTTCGACGAAGTGGTGTCCGGCGACACCC
>CAISIU010000127.1 GCA_903885505.1 uncultured Actinomycetes bacterium
CGCCTTCTTCGCGGGCACAGGCTTCTTCGCGACCGGCACCTTCTTGGCCGGGGCTGATTTCTTTGCAGGCGCGGACTTCTTGGCGGCGGGCGCCTTCTTGACGTTTGACGTCGACATGGATCTCCTTGGGGGTTTGAGGCCCTAACGGGGCCGAAGGCTACTCGTCAGGGGTGTCAGTCGTCACGACGCGGGTCGAGATGAAGGACATCTCCCAGCGTCGGAGCGCTCGACACCTGAGGGGTGGGGGCGGTGGCTTCACCCGCCGCGGCCGACGCCGCCGGGGTGATGCTTTCGTTCACGGTTCGCTCCGGAGCCGTTTCGATGATGGGGGCAGCCGGTGTCGTCGGTGCCGAGATCTCGCTATTCGGGGTGACCGGTGTCAGGTGACGCTGCACCATGGACTGCAGTTCATTGAGACCCGCGAGGAAGCGTGCACGTTGCGTGTCGACGTGAGAGGTGAGGGTATCGACCTCTTCGACCAGTCGCTGCTTCACGGCGTTGAGTCGCTCAATTTCATCTTGCGCGCGGCTCTGAGCTTCCGAAATGATGGTGCGAGCACGGTCGGTCGCCGTGACCTCGATATGACGCGCTTCAGCCTCCGCTTTTCGCTTGGCTTCGGCCACAAAGGACTGCGCCATCTCGAGTAGCGACATGATGTCCGTGCTGTTCGTACCGGCCATCGACACGTTGGCGCCCGCGGGCGCCGCGGCGGGAGCCGGGGCTAACGCCGCCGAATCGCCATCGCGCAACTTGGCTTCTAGCTGACTGACTCGCTCGTAGGCCTGACGAAGTTGCAGCGACTGCTGACGCAACTTTTCCGACATCGCGTCAGATTCGTCGGCACACGACTCGAGAAAGGCGTCAACTTCGTCGACGTCATATCCGCGAATACCCCACTTAAAGCGAACTTCACGCAGTTGCGATAGGGAGTTATTGGGCAGGTCGGGCGTGGTCATGTCGGCCACGATACCCCTTCAGGAGGTATTTAGACGACACTTTGAAGGATTTGCAGGACGAACACGAGGATGAAAACCGACAGGTCGACCCCCGTTCCTCCCACTCGCAGCACAGGGATGGCTCGGCGAAGAGGTGCCAGAACCGGTTCGGTGATGCTGCGCAGTGCGTAGCGAAGGTTTCGCAGCGTGCCCGGCCCATTGTCGGGGAACCAGCTCAAAATCGCCGTTGCCACTAACACCCAGATGTAGAGCTGGATGAGGAGACGAAGCAGCGGCACTAGTTCACCGGGGCAAAGTCGCGAGCGCGGAAGGGCTCCAGGACCTGATCGAGGACGTCGACACCCGTGGGCGACACGAGGTAGACCAATTTGTCCGCGGTCAGCGCACGAAGCTTGGCCCCCGCGACGAAAGTCGCGCCGGCCATGAAGTCCTTGATGCGACGAGACTCATCCGCGTCGTAGGCGTAACGAAGGTTCACGATGACCACGCGACGAGACTTGATGGACTCGCCCATGGGCTTGATGTCCTTGTAACTCGCCGGTGCCACGACGTCGATGTCAGCCGAGCGGGCCTGGGAGTTCACCTGGCGCACGGTAGCTTGCGACACGGGACGGATAGTCGGTCGAGTGGACGACACCGGGTCAGACAACGAGCTCACCGGGCGAGACGGTCGTGGCGGGGTGGGGCGACGCAGGTCGCTGTCGATGGAGCGGGCGCGACGGCGTGGCGTCTCGTCCTCGTAGTCGTCCTCGTCATAGACGGGCTTGCCGAAACTGGGCTCACGGCCCATGGGCTCTTCCACAAGTCCGAGGAACATGAGGAAGCGGTTTAGAATGGTTGGCACGTCGCCCCCTTAGGTCAGGTGCTGGTTCCTATGTTAGGTCACCCGCGTGACGGGGATTTCGGCGACCAAAAAGTAGCGATCCCACTCGAATCTCCGTCGACCCGCAGTCTGCCGCTATCTGAAAATCGTCGCTCATTCCCATGGAGCAGCCCCGGAGCGCCAAAGAGTCGGCGAGGGCGCGAGTCGCGCGAAACGCGCGTTCAGGATCGGCAGGGTCGGCCACCGTCATGAGGCCGCGAACGTGGATGTCCCGCACTCGGGCCGCCTCGAGCAATGTGGGTATCTCCGCGGCGGGAGCGCCGTGGCGCTGTGGCTGGCCGGTGAAGTCCACCTGCAAATCAACGAGTCCGCGATACCCGACGGCCGCGAGGCGTTCAATTTCCTTGAGGCGAGCGACCCCCGAAATCACGCGAGCGCAGGCCGCCACGGCGCCAATTTGGCGCGATTGCAGATTGCCAATGAAATGCCACGGAGCCTGCGGCCAGCGTTCGGCCTTGGCGACCAATTCGGTGGCGTAGTTCTCCCCCACGCCCGCAACCCCCGCCGCGAGAGCGGCCGAGATGGCGCGATCGCCGTAGGTCTTCGTGACGGCGAGAACCGCCGGCGTGTGTGTTCCTAGGCGTTGACGAATGGCGTCGAGGCGACTGGCGACCAGCGCCACATCCTCGTCGGTGGCAACGTTGTTATCAGCGAAGGAATTCGGGGAGGTCGTCATCGCCGTTCGCGTCGATTCCCAAGTCGTCGGCCGGAGCGCCAAAGATGTCGGAAACCGATGCCGAGCGAGACGTGGTCGGAGTCGAACCCGTCGCCGACTTGCTCGGTGCGCGTCCACCTTCCCAACGCTCAAAACCTGCGGCGATAACCGTGACACGCACGGCGTCGCCGATGGCCTCGTCAATGACCTGACCGAAAATGATGTTGGCGTCGGGGTGCGCGACGGAGCGGACGATGTCGGCCGCCTCTTGCACCTCGAACAGGGTGATGTTCGGGCCACCCACGATGTTCATCAACACGCCACGAGCACCGTCGATGGATGCTTCGAGCAGCGGCGAACTGATAGCGGCACGAGCGGCGTTGACCGCGCGGCCTTCGCCCGTGGACGTGCCAATACCCATGAGGGCCGTGCCGGCGTTCGACAAGATCATCTTCACGTCCGCGAAGTCGGTGTTGATCTCGCCGGCGTTACCGATGAGATCGGTGATGCCACGAACACCCTGCAGCAAGACGTCGTCGGCGAGCTTGAACGCCTCTTGCATCGTGGTCGCGGCCGTCACGACCGAGGTCAGACGGTCATTCGGAATAACGATGAGAGCGTCGACCTTCTCGCGCAGCGAGGAGATGCCCTTCTCGGCCTGGCTCTGACGACGCTTGCCTTCGAAGCTGAAGGGCTTGGTCACGACACCAATGGTGAGCGCACCGAGGCTACGAGCCACTTCGGCGACCACCGGGGCAGCACCAGTACCCGTACCGCCACCTTCGCCGGCAGTAATGAAGACCAGGTCCGCGCCCTTGAGCGCCTCTTCGATTTCCGCCTTGTGGTCTTCTGCGGCCTGGCGACCGATTTCGGGGTCGCTGCCGGCACCGAGACCGCGCGTCAATTCGCGACCAATGTCAATCTTGAGGTCGGCGTCGCTGAGCAGGAGGGCCTGAGCGTCGGTGTTCGCCGCGATGAATTCCACGTTGCGAAGTCCACCCGCAATCATGCGGTTGACGGCGTTAACGCCACCACCGCCGACACCAAAGACCTTGATGACGGCCAAGTAGTTGCCCGTAGTCCCGTTCATGTAATCCTCATTTCCACCGGCCAGAGGCCGAATTGCGCTATTGCGCCTCCGCGAGAGGCTAGTCCCCTATTGAATAAGGGTCAATTATCTAGGGCCCACTAATTGCGACGGCCGACGGGACCGTCACGTCCACGACATCACCCGCCACCAGCTTCTCATGAGCCAGTACTGAGGCCACATCTTCATACTTGGCGGTCAAATCAGTGGCCGGACCCAAAATAAAGGTCACCGGTGTGGTCATGGTGAGACGAATTCCCGACGCCGGACGCTGCGAAATCGTTGCCACTTGGGCTGAAAATGCCCGTGGAAGGGTTGCGGCAACCGTAACGAGGTCGCGCGCGAGTCCACGATAGGGCCACTGACCAGACGAGGCGATCAGCGTCGGCAGGTTGGTCCCCCGAGGAGCCGGTCCCAAATCGACACCGTCTTCAGCGACCAATTCATATGTCGGTCCCCGGGCCGCTATCGCCACGGGGCGACGCTCGGTGATGACCACCGACAACGAGTGCGGCCACTGGCGCGAGACCACGGCGCGAGCCACCCAGGGCATCAGTGCGAGGCGCCGAGAGATGTTGGCTTCATTGACATCAATCATGGCGACATGCGTCGTGAGCCCCGCTTGGGCAATGACTTGCTCGCGCGTCTCGTGGACGTTGCCCGTCACCACAATGGACTGCACGTTAAAAAACGAGCGGTGCAGTACCCACTGGCCGCCCAGTATCAATGTGGTGACGATGGCGCCGGCGAGAATTGATCGCCACCACCAGCGAGGTCGCGGTTCACGTGTGCTGACTACGGGACGTGGACGGTTCATGCCCACTCCTGCGGAAATCCCACGAACTTGATCTCGGTCTGCAGGAGCACACCCGAGTGCGCCATCACCTCATCGCGAACGCGGCCAATCAGTTCGCGCACGTCACTCGCGGTGGCACCGTCGAGTGCCTGAATGAAATTGGCGTGCTTGGTGGAGACCTCCGCTCCCCCAACGCGCAGACCCTTGAGGCCGGCGGCCTCAATCAAACGCGCCGCGTGATCGCCCGGGGGATTTCGAAAGACGCTGCCCGCGTTACGGCCACCGGGCTGATGCTCACGGCGCCACGTGACGATCTCCGACATCTGTGCTCGCAGGTCGCCAGGTGAACCCTCCGGTAGCGACACATCCGCGGCGAGCACGACCTGAGTCGACCTCAGGGCACTGTGCCGGTACGCAAAGTGCAGTTCCTCGGCCGACCGCCAGTCCACCGAGCCCGTCGTCATATCTAAAACCTGCACCGCGACGACGCAGTGGCTCATCTCTCCCCCGTGTCCGCCCGCATTCATGACCACCGCTCCACCGAGAGAACCCGGCACGCCGACCGCCCACGCAAAACCACCCACTGAATTGTCCGCGAGTTGGCGGGCCAATTGCGGTAGGGCCCACGTCGCCCCCACGCGGACGCTCCATCGATCTCCTCGGTGCTCGAGCGTGAGCTGCGGCTCCATGTCGATATCAATGACGACCAGATCGTGGTCCCCGTCAGCCACCACGGTGTTTGAACCACGGCCGATGACCACGGGCGCCAATCCATGCCCGTTGATCCACTCGGCGACGTCGTGAGCGTCAGCCTCACTGTCGATAGTGAGTCCGTAGCGGGCGCGTCCGCCGACGCGGTACGTCGTGCGTGCGCCCATGTCGACGTATTCATGAATCTTCACGCGACACTCCACTGGGCGGCGATCTCGGCCACGTCGCCCGCACCCATCACGATGATGGCGTCGAGATCATCGAACCATTCTTCGGCCAGTACTCGTGCCTCGTTCAGCGCCGGCACGTAGCTCACGTCAGGCACGTCACCTCGAACCGCGTTCACGATCAGACTGCCATCCACACCGGCTTCCGCCGGCTCACCCGATCGATAGACATCGGTAACGATGAGTTTCTCGACGCCGGTAAAGGCGCCCGCGAAAGTGGGGGCGAGGAGGCGGGTACGCGTCACGCGGTGGGGCTGAAAGATGACGCCGATTCGGGCGAAGCCACCGGCCCGCGCCGCGGCGATGGTCGCCGACACTTCTCGGGGCAGGTGGGCGTAATCGTCGATGAGTTGAGTACGGCCACGGGTGCCGACCACCGTAAACCGGCGCGGGGCACCGCGAAATTGCGCGAGACCCGTCGCGATGTGCTCGGGGGTGTAGCCACTCTCGAGGGCCCACACGGCCACCGCCGCCGCATTGTCCACGTTGTGACGCCCCGGAACCTGCAGTGCGATGTTCAGTTCACCGCGAGCGCCCGACACCTGGAAGGAAGAACTCGTCCCCGAGAAGTGTTCATGGTGGATCAGGTAGTCATCGTCGCCACGGCCGACCGACACCACGCGGCGGCGCGCCGAGGCGAGGATTCCCGCAGTCGAATTGCACTGCACCACGACCACGATTCCCGGCGTACGTGCCACGAGGTCGGCGAACGCCACGTGCAACGCCGCCTCGGAGCCATAGTGATCGAGATGGTCCGCGTCCACATTGAGCAGTATGAGATCGCGAGGAGAGAGATAGGTGAACGTCCCGAAACTCTCATCGGTCTCCATGACCAAGGGGTTGTCGCCACCATGAGCGTTGGCCCCCAGTCCCGGGATGGGGGCACCGACCAGCCACGAGGCGTCTCGGCCATCGCTGCGCGCGACAAACGCCGCCATGGACGTAGCCGTCGTCTTTCCGTGCGTGCCCGCGATGGAGACGAGATGCCACGACTGGCTCACTGCGTCGAGGGCTTGACCGCGCACCACGAGGTTGCCGCGCGCCGACGCGCGAACCACATCGAGGTGGGTGGCAGCCACCGCCGGTGACGCGGTGACGACATCAGCCATCAGCCACTCGTCTGGTGACGGCCCGACACTCACCGCAATGCCGAGGCCGCGAAGCTCGTCGATCACCGTGCCATCAACATCATCACTACCAGTGACGATCCACGATGACTCGTGAGCCAAACGAGCGAGGCCGCTCATTCCTGCTCCGCCGATTCCCACAATGTGAATCGACTTAGACATGTGCCACCTCGCGGATGACCGCGGCAATCGCCGACGCGGCGCCGGGGCGGTGAAGTTGACGCAGGCCACCTTCCGCTTGTGCCCGAGCGAGCGGGTTGGCCAGCCAAGGTGACAACGCGGAACTCAAGGTGTCTCCACTCACGTCACGGTCCGCGATGACGACGGCGCCTCCGACGTGGGCAAGCGCGGTCGCGTTGTGGGTTTGGTGATCGCCGGGCGCACCGGGCAAGGGAACCAGGACGGCGGGCAGAGAAATCGCGACGAGTTCCGCCACCGTAGTAGCACCGGAACGACAAATGGCCACGTCGGCCGCCTGCCACAGCGCGGGCATGTTGTCGGCAAAATCAATGCGGCGGTAGTTGTCCCCCGCTGTCGCGGTGCCAGCCGCTACCTCGGACGCATCTCGACGTCCGGTCACGTGTAGCAGCGTCAGATCTTCGGGAAGTCCGGCGTTCACCCACTGCGCAACGGCCATGTTGACGGAGCGAGCGCCCAAAGAACCGGTCATGACCACCACCACCGTGGACGTGGTGATCCCGAGTGCGCGACGGGCGCGCTCACGCGCCGCCGTGGATCGATCGAGCAATTCGATGTCGGCGCGCACCGGCGCACCCGTCACGACATCGCGAGACGTGGGGTTGCCCACCGCGAGGCAGCGTCGCGCAGCCCACCGAGACGCAAGGCGATTGGTGGCGCTGGCCACCGCATCGAGTTCCACGAGGACGAGGGGCGTGCGCGTCAGGCACGCCGCCACCGTCATCGGAAAGGCTGCGTAGCCACCAAAGGACACCACGGCCGCGGGGCGACGAAGGAGGCAGCGACCGACGCAGTAGAGCGTCGAGAGCTTGAGCTGCGCGACGCTGAGAATGTTGCGGGGATGAAGCGACCTGACAATTCCGCGACCCAGCAAGAAGTGCACGGCCTCGGGGCGGCCCGCCCATAATCGGCGCTCTTGCCCGCGACGCGAACCCACCATGTCGATGAGAGTGGGAGACAGTCCGCCGGCCTGCAGGGCATCGCTGACCGCCAGCATGGGGAAGATATGCCCCCCCGTGCCGCCGCCGGTCAACACGACTGCCCGCGCCATCAGCGACTCCTCGCCACCGCGGGCTCAGAAGAAACCGTCGTGAGCGACTTCTCCGTTTCTCTTGCCACCGCCCCCAACACCGCCAACGCGGCGAGATTCACCACGAGCGACGTGCCGCCATACGAGACCAGGGGCAGCGGCACTCCCGTCACCGGGAACAAGCCAGTGACCGAGCCGACATTCATTCCAATTTGGATGGTGAACCATGACGCGATACCCACCGCCAGCAGTTGGGAGTCACGTCGACGAGCCGCCATCGCAATTCGCCAGGCCCCCATCAGGAGCCAACCGAGGAGGACCAGCGTCGCGAGTGCGCCAACAAAACCCAGCTCTTCGCCGATGGTCGAAAAGATGAAGTCTGAGTGGGGGTTCGCCACCAGCCCCCACTTTTCACGTCCGTTGCCGTAGCCAAGACCCCAGATGCCCCCCGCGCCAAAACCGATGCGGGCCTGGTGGGCCTGTTGGTTGAAGGTTTGCCAGCCCTCGTTTTGCAGGAAGAGCCCCTTGACGCGAGCCCACTGATAGCTGTTAACCACGAGGGACAACGCGAGTCCGAAGAAGGCCAGAGTCACTACTTGGTAAAAGGTCCGGCGCTTGATTCCGGCCGCGAAATAGATCGCGAAGGTGGAAAAGAAGATGACTGCTCCGGTTCCCGCATCGTGCTCCGTTTTCACGATCAGCAACGTGATAGCGAACAGAGGCGCGAGAAAATAGGCCGAACGCAACCAGTCTGAGCTCTCGCGCTCCGCATGGGCAATCCATGCGGCGGCGGCCAATACAAAGGCGAGCTTGGTGAATTCTGATGGCTGAACCTGCATCGGGCCGTAGCCAATCCAGCGCCGACCGCCGTACGCCTCAATCCCGATGTAGGGCACCAACAGCAGCCCTACGACGCAGAGCCCAAGGAAATACTTCGACCAGTGCAACATCGACGCCACGGGTACTTTGCGGATCTGGAAATACAACACTGCGCCGAAAGCGGCAAACACCGCTTCACGCGCCGTTGTTGACTTCATCAGACCACCCGACATAGAGGCGGTCCGCGCGGAGGCTGAGCCCACCATGACCACTCCCGCGATCAACAACGCAATGGTGGGAGTCGCAAGGAAGGCCTCACCACGAGTCATTGGAATCTTCGCCCAAAATGACAAGGAGCGCTTGCCGCGCTTGGCAGCACGTCGAGCCATCACACCACCTTCGCAATCTTCAAGAAGTCGCCGTAGAAAATGCCGAGACCCAGAGCAGCGAGCAAAATGGCGAGAATCCAGAATCGGATGGTGACCGTCGTCTCGGGCCACCCCTTCAACTCGAAGTGATGGTGGATGGGCGTCATGCGAAAAATGCGCCGGCCAAAAACTCGATAACTGAAGATCTGCAGGACCACTGATGCCGCCTCGACCACGAACAGTCCACCAATAATGACGAGCAGCAGGTCCAGATTCATCAAGAAGCACACCGAGGCGAGCGAAGTTCCAATCGCCAAGGAACCGGTGTCACCCATGAAGATTTTCGCGGGTGCCGCGTTCCACCATAAAAAGCCCAGGCATGAGCCCACGAACGCCACCGCAATCAGCCCGAGATCCAATGACGGGGCGAGCTGGTAGATCGAAAAGTGGCGGAACTCCCAGTATCCGATGATGGCGATAACCGCGAAGGAGAACGTCGATGAGCCGGCAACCAGACCATCGAGCCCATCGGTGAAATTAACGGCATTGCTAGTGGCGACCAGAGCAAAGACGCATAGCAACGCCCAGCTCACCGAACCAAGATGCCAGCCCGGTAACGACCAACGAGTGAATGACAGCGCCGTATTGGTGTGGACCCAGGTCACCGCCAACGTCGCAAAGACTCCCGCAATGACCAATTGTCCGAGCAGCTTGCCTCGCTTGTTCAGCCCCAGATTTCGAGAGTGGCGCACGCTGATGGCGTCATCTGCAAAGCCGAGCAATCCTGCCGCCGTAATAGTGACGATGGCGAGAACCCCCGCTCGGGTAAACGTGATAGCGGTGCCCACGTGACCCATCACATAGCCAACGACCGACGCAAAGACAATGACCACACCACCCATGGTGGGCGTGCCGGCCTTGTGCTGATGTTGCGGACCATCTTCTCGAATGCTCTGCCCCATCGAGCGAGCCCGCAGATACCGAATGAGCATCGGGGTCAGA
>CAISIU010000128.1 GCA_903885505.1 uncultured Actinomycetes bacterium
CCGCTTCATCCCGCGGGATGCGTGGGGCGTAGGTGCGAGTGGGTGTGTTTGCCATACGAATCGCTGCAACTCTAGGTGACTCACCGATAAATAATCAGGTCGTCACTCTCTTGTCACATTTGCTATCGGTGATATAAATAAAACTGTTAGCACTGATATCAATTTACTGGAGCCGTTATGAATTCTCTTCGCTTCTCGCGTTCTCGGTGGGGTGTAACCCTCGCGGGCGCCCTCTCAATTGTGGCCTCATCACTGGGGATTGTCACCGCTAGCGCCGCGGGAGCTGCCGATTTGCGTAGCGGTGGAAACTTGGTCGTGGTGGCCAGTGGTCTCAGCCAGATGGGAAGTGGCCAGCTACGTGGCGTGTGCGTCGATCCGAGCGGCAATCTGTTCTTCGTTAATACCTTGCAGCCATTCATTTTTGAGCTCACCGTCAGCAGCAATTACACCCAGGTCATCACCGTCGCCGGGACAGGCGCATCAGCGAACCTCGTCGCTGGTGCCGCCACGTCGAGCCCCATCAATAGGCCGCGCGCGCTCATCTGTCGTCCCAGTGGCAACATCTTGTTCACCACCGTGAACCAAGTGGGCAAATTGACGAGGAATGGTTCGAGCTACAACGTCAGCGTCATCGCGGGATCTGGCGGGAGTGGAAGGTTGGTCGATGGTGGGGACGCGTTGACAGAACCACTATCGGCTCCCGGTGGCCTGACCGTGGGAAACAATGGAGTGATTTACACCGTCGACTCCACCTCCAATGTGGTGTATTCGTTTACCCCGTCAGGCTCTGGCTACGTCATGAACATCATCGCGGGAACGGGTTCGGCGGGCACGCCCAGCGCCGGACCGTCTTTGCAGAGCCGCCTCTTTAGTCCGACCGATATCGCCTTTACTCCCTCGGGGACGCTCCTCGTCAGCGACACCAACAATGGCTTTGTCGAGCAACTCACTTCCACATCTCAAGGGTGGTACACCCGCATCGTGGGGCAATTCTCGGCACCTCGCGGCTTAGCCGTGGACGCCAATGGCAATGTCTACGTTGCCGATTCGACCGCCAACCGAATTTACGAGATGACTCCGTACGGGAACTCGTACGACATCACTGTGGTCGCTGGCTCGGGTGTCGCGGGTTTTCCGGTCGCGGGTCCCGCTACGTCCAGCCCACTCAACAATCCTCGATTCATAGCCCTCGACTCCTACGGCGATCTGGTCATTGGTGACAGTGGTAACGGAGTAGTCGAGGCGGTGTTACCCAACAACGTCGTGGCGCCAACGGCACCCACGGTGATCGCGGAATCGATTACTTCGTCCGGTGCCATCACCTTCGACTGGTCGGTGAGCAACAACGGCGGCGCAGACATCACCTCCTACTCCTGGAGCGGTGCCTGCGAAGGTTCGGGCAACACCACTACCGTGACCTGCACCGGACTCATCGGTGGTCAGAATTACTTGCTCGCGGTCACCGCTACCAATAGTGCGGGCACGAGCGATCTGGGCTACGCCATGGCCCAGGCCCTCACCGTCCCCGACGCACCCACGGTGATCGCGGAATCGATTACTTCGTCCGGTGCCATCACCTTCGACTGGTCGGTGGGAAACAACGGCGGCGCAGACATCACCTCCTACTCCTGGAGCGGTGCCTGCTCGGGTTCGGGCAACACCACCACCGTGACTTGCACCGGATTGTCAAACCATCAGGACTACACCTTGTGGGTCACGGCGACTAACGCTCTCGGCGACAGCTCGCCCGGAAGTAGCACGGCGACTGGCGAGACGGTTCCCGACGCACCTCAAGCGGTCAATCTCAGTGCCGGCGTCGGCAGTATCAGCGTGGATGGCATTGCCACGTCTAACGACGGTGGCTCCGCCGTCACCTCCTATACGGTGATTGCCACCGACCCCGCGGGTAACACGCAGGCCTGCACCGTGGCGTTCGATTCCTCACAGAGCACTCAGAACTGTGTACTGCAGGGATTGACCAATGGCACGACCTACCAGGTCGCCGTTTTCGCGACGAACACGCTGGGAAATTCCTCCAGCCTCGACGCGGGATCCGTCACCACTCCCGACGTCCCTGCTGCACCCGTCGTGACCACCGCCCCCGTCTCGAGTTCGGGAGAGATCACGTACAACTGGGTAGACCTCAATACCGGTGGCAGCGACATCACCTCGTACACCTGGAGTGGCGCGTGCTCGGGTTCGGGCAACACCACCACCGTGACCTGCACCGGTCTCACCGGTGGCACCTCCTACGAACTCAACGTCACCGCGACGAATGGCGTCGGCACCAGCGAGGCGGGCAGCAGCTCCGCCACCGCTCGGACCATCCCGGGATCAGTCAGCGCGATTTCGACATGGGCGAGTCACGGTTCTATCGACGTCAGCTGGTCAGCTCCCAGTGATGACGGTGGAGATGCCGTCTCGTCGTACACCGTGACGGCAACCGACGCGTCAGGAAATTCCTTCACCTGCATTGCGGGACCGGGCCTCAGTGCCAATTGGACCGCGTGTAGCGTCACCGGTCTGTCGGACGCCACGAGTTACGACATCACGGTCATCGCTCACAACAGCTGGGGAGCGTCCATCAGTACTGACGGTGGCTGGGTGAGCACGGTGTCATACCCTCACGCCCCGACCGTCACGGTCCAACCCGTGAGGACGGGCGGCGAGATCACCTTCTCGTGGTCAGTGTCCGACAACGGGGGCAGAGCCATCACTTCGTATACCTGGAGTGGCGCGTGCTCGGGCTCCGGCAATGTCACCACCGTGACCTGCACCGGTCTCGCCGGTGGCACCTCTTACGAACTCAAAGTCACCGCGACGAATGGCGTCGGCACCAGTGACTCGGGTAGCGCTCAGGTCACCACGCCCTCGGTTCCGTCAGCGCCGCGCTACGTGACCACCACCGTCACGCTGCACAGCGTGACGGTGACCTGGTCGCCCGCACTTACTAATGGTGGATCGCCGGTGACCGCGTACGTGGCGACGGCGCTCGATGCGAACAACCACGAACACGTGTGTACGGCGAATTCGAGTGCGACTACCTGCACGATTGCCAACCTGGATTCGGGTGTCACCTATGTCGTCTCCGTGGTCGCACTCAGTGAGTGGGGCAACTCGCTATCTGCGAATGGTGGCTCGAGCACGACGTGGCGTTTGCCCGCGGCACCCGCGGTGGGTTCAGCACTCTCGCGATCGCGAGCAGCGGTGCTGAACTGGTCGGCCCCTAGCGACAACGGCGGAAGTGCGGTGTCGTCGTACACCGTCACCGATGGCCACGGCCACCAGTGCATCACGGCTCTCACGAGCTGCACCATCTCCGGTCTCACCAACGGCACGAGCTACGTCTTCACCGTCACGGCATCGTCGCTGGCCGGCACCTCACCGGTGGCCACCTTTGCCAGCGTGATGCCCCTCGGTGTGAACATCACTCAGCGTGTCGCAGGCTTTGACATCAACAGTGCCAGCGTGTCGGCAGATATGGCCACCCAGATTCGGGCCCTCGCGAGCGCCATCGTGGCATCGGGGCGACACTCCGTCACCATCACTGGTTACGGCAACGTCGGCCTCCCGAATGCCGTTCGCCTCGCTCGCGCGACCCACGCACGATCAATCCTGTTGGCCGCCCTCGTAGCCGCGGGACATCGTGACGTCGTCATCTCCGTCGCTGTCGGACCGGCGAGCACGACCTTCGGAACGGGTGGCCCGGCAGTTCTCGCCGCATCGACGCGCTGCGTGGTCATCGCGACGCACTAGAGGGCTCCTTAACGACACCACGCCCGGAGCTGTCGCTCCGGGCGTGGTGCTTCCTAGGGGAGGAATGAATGCGACTGACGTTTTATGCAGCCATCTCGAGTTGGGCGCGTACCCGTTCGAGTTCTTGTGAGAGCGCGGCCAGCTGAGCCTTCTCCGCTTTGGCGAGGTGGTGCCGGTGCTCGGCGACCGCGCCGAGAACAACGGGAACTAGGGCGGCGAAGGCGCCGGTGATGATGAGTCCGTAGGTGAGGATCATGGTGGCCATGGGTGCTCCTTTGTTATCGAGGTGCCACCAGTCTGCGCGCCGAAAGTTAAGAGAATTTGAAAAAGAGTGAAGGAGTCTCTAAGTCTTCGACACCTGCAATCGGGGTCGTTTCACGCTCATCAACTACCGTCGTCATATGGCTCAACTCTCTGATTCGCTCTCCTTTCACCACGGCACCTCGGTGGCCAACCGCATCACCCTCGCTCCCCTCACCAACCAGCAGAGTTACGCCGACGGCACCTTGAGTGAGGCCGAATACCACTGGCTCACCATGCGCGCCCAAGGCGGCTTCGGACTCACCATGACTTGCGCGAGTCACGTCCAAGCCGTGGGTCAAGGCTTTCCCGGTCAGCTCGGTTGCTTCGACGATCGCCACCTCGAGGGTCTAACCCAGCTCGCGACGGGAATTCGCGAGGCCGGATCAATGTCGGTGGTGCAGCTGCACCACGCGGGTCGTCGCAGTCCGCGTGACCTCATTGGCACCGATCCGGTGGGCCCTAGCGTCGACGAGAAGACGGGCACGCGAGAACTCACGACCCACGAGGTCGAGCACCTCACGGAGGACTTCATCGCCGCCGCGGTGCGCTGCGAGAAGGCCGGATTCGACGGTGTCGAAATCCACGGCGCTCACGACTACATCGTGTGCGAATTTCTGAACCGCGATTACAACCAGCGCACAGATCAATACGGCGGGTCAGTCGAGAACCGTGCCCGACTTCTCCTCGACATTCTGCGGGGCATTCGTGCGGCGACTCGCCCCACCTTCAACGTCTCAGTGCGCCTGTCACCCGAGCGATTCGGGCTTCACACCGCCGACATCATCGAGACCTACCGCCTGATTATTGAGACCGACCTCGCGGACTTTGTCGACATTTCTCTCTGGGACGCGTTTAAAGAAGCCGCCGACGAGGAGTTTGCCGGGCGTCAACTCATTGAGCTGTTCACCGAGGTGCCTCGCGGGAACACGCGTCTGTGCGTCGCTGGCAAGATCTACTCGGCGGCCGACGCGCAGCGTTGCCTTGACCTGGGGGCCGACCTCGTCGCCATCGGTCGCGCCGCGGTCACCAACCACGACTTTGCTCGTCAAGCCATCGCCGATCCCACGTTCGCCATGCGTGAACTCCCCGTCTCGCGGGAGACCTTGGCGAGCGAAGGTTTGTCGGAATCATTCATCACCTACATGTCGGCCTGGCCCGGCTTCGTCGCGGAATAACAAAGGAACACCTATGTGCCACCAAATCATTTGCCCGAACTGTCGCCAACCGACCTGGACCGGCTGCGGCCGCCACATCGAGGCCGCACTCGCCAACATCCCCGTTGATGAACGTTGCACCTGTGATCGCCCCGAGCCCTCGGGTGCGGGCTTTTGGGGACGTCTCTTCGGCCGCTAAGCGATACGCCATCATCGTGACGGGCGCCGGAACTCACTACCGTCGAGGCGGTACGAAGGAGTTCCATGCGCCCGTTTCGCTTTGCTGTTCAGTTATCGAAAGCCAGTTCCCCCGACGCTTGGCGCGCCACCGCGCGCCGCGTGGAAGAACTCGGTTACTCCACTCTCTTCATTCCTGATCACCTCGATGATCAGTTCGGACCCTTCACGGCCCTAACCGTGGCGGCCGAGGCCACCACCACCTTGCGCGTCGGTTCTCTCGTTCTCGGTAACGACTATCGCCACCCCGTCGTCGCGGCCAAGGAACTCGCCACCTTGCACTACCTCTCCGGTGGTCGACTCGAATTTGGCATCGGCGCGGGTTGGATGAGCTCGGACTACCAGCAGGCCGGCATCGTGGAGGATGAGCCCGCGGTGCGCGTACGTCGCATGCAAGAAGCCGTCGAGATCTACCGCCAGATGCTGCACACCGGTTCGGCCACTTTCAGTGGCGAGTTCTACACCGTGACCAACGCCCCGAGCACGCCGGTGCTCGATTCGCCCCCGCCGCTCATCATCGGCGGCGGCAGTCCCAAGGTCCTGCGTTTCGCGGCGCAAAATGCCGACATCGTCGGCGTCAACCCACGCCTCACCGCCGGCTACATCGGACCCGAAGTGATTGAGTCCACTCAGGGCAGTTACTTCGATGAACGCGTGCGCTGGGTGCGCGAGGCCGCGGGTGATCGCCTGAGTGAGATCGACCTTCAAATTCTCACCTTCTTCGTGACCATCACCGATGACGCCGAGGCCACTCTCGCCGCCATCGCCGGCATGATGGGCGTGACGGCGGAGCAAGTTGCCGACTCACCCGTGGCCCTCGTGGGGAGCGTGGACGGCATCATTGCGACGCTGCTCGCGCGACGGGAACGATTTGGCTTCAACTACGTCGTCGTGCACGAAAACGAGATTGAGAGCTTCGCGCCCATCGTCGCGGCCCTGGCGGGCACGTGAGCCCCTCGGTGACTCGAGTCGCCGTTATCGAGGCCGGCGGCACCTCAATTCGCCTCGACGTCTATGGCTCTCGCGCCGATGCGCAGGGTCGCGACCCTCACCTCATCGCGACCGGTGACCCTCACGAGACGGCTCCCCTCATCGAGAACTACTTGCTTGCCGCACACGAGGCGCAGCCACTAGACGCCGTCGCGATCGCGTCGTTCGGTCCCTTGGAGATCGCCACGGGGAGGATTGCTCTCAGCACCCCCAAGATCAGCTGGCGTGGATTCTCCTGGACCGAGTTAGTCGCGGCGGTTGACGCTGACCTTCCCATTTTTCTCGATACCGACGTGAACGCGGCGGCGCTCGCCGAGGCCACCTGGGGTGTCGCCCGCGACATTGCCACTGTGGCGTATCTCACCGTCGGCACCGGTATCGGTGCGGGCGTAGTGAATAACCGCGCCGTGGTAATGACACGGCAACCACGTGAAGTGGGTCACGTATATCTGCGCCGTCTGGAAGGTGACGATTTCGATGGCGTCTGCCCCTCGCACCACGATTGCGCCGAAGGACTGGCCAGCGGACCGGCCCTCCTCGCGCGAGCCGGACAACGCGGTGAAGACATTCCCGTCGGCGACGTGCGCTGGACGCTCGAAGCTCACTACATCGCCCAAGTCATTCACAACTTCACGATGACTGTCGCCCCCGACGCGGTCGTTCTCGGTGGTGGCGTGCTCGACACTCCGGGACTACGCGACTTGGTGCGCGAACAACTCGTGCTGCTGAACGGGGACTACCTCGAGCTCGATGTCGATCGGCTCACGTTGGCCCCGTCTTTCGGACATCGCAGTGGACTGGTCGGCGCGGCGATCATGGCCGGCCTCGCCGGCTAGTTCTCCGGAGTAATCAGCGCCGCGGCGGTGCGAGCGAATGATTCGTCGTTCGCCCACCACCGCGCCCGCTCCCGCGAGGCGTCTCGCCGCGCGGACGAGTGACGCAGCTCGTTCATGGCCGCCGCCAATTCCGCGGAGTCACCGGGGGCCACGTAGGTCGCCGCGTCGTGCAACATGTCGGTGAGCCCCGGCACCTCGGCGGCCACGATGGCGCAGCCATTGGCCAATACTTCGGCGGCCACGCCGCTTTGCGAGGTCTCACGATAGGGAATCGCGACCGCGTCGGCCGACTGCAGCAACGCACGCAGTTCATGATCCGGGAGGTACCCCACCCGACGCAGGGTCACCGAACTCGGGAGGGCGGCGATACGCGTATCCAGCATGGCTCCATATTTCTCGTCCACTCGTCCCAAGAGGCGAAACAGCCCATGGCGCTGACGCACCGATCCCGCCAATAAGGCGGTGATCGGTTCACCCACCAGACCGAGGGCGTCGATGAAGGTTTCGAAAGACTTGTGTGGATGGATGTACCCGAAGCTCATCACGAAGGGTTCGCTCAGGCCGTAGGACTCACGAACCGCCGTCGCGTCGAGGCGGTCACGTTCTTTGGTGCCGTGCGGCACCAGGCGAACAGTAGAAAACCCGACTCCGTACAGGATTTCTGCCTCGCGCGGCACGAAGGCCACCGCGTCTCTCGTCTCGGCCGCGAGACGGCGATAGAGCCAGCGTCCCACCACCTTGAGGCGACCCACGTCGCGCGAGGCCTCGTGATAGGCCACTGTCGTCGGAATCCGTCGATCATTCGCCGCTCGTAACAGCGCCGGAATACTGAGCGCCGCGAGGCGAAGAGCGGGCACCGCAAACTGCACCACCACGTGATCGGGGCGAGTCTCATCCAGCATCGTGGTCCAGGTCGTGCGGCGAGAGAGCACTCGTCGCACGCTGACCTCCCCCGACAGCTCTTCGTCGCCCGATTGCGAGGTGGGGGGAGCCCACACGATGACCTCATGACCCGCGGCCAGCCATTCGCGCGCCAGATTGGCGCTGTAGCGAGCAATACCATCAGATGGTGGGGCCCAGGGCGTAACCACCACGATGCGACTCATGCTCTCACGCTACCGGTCACCGTTACGGTGGCGGAGTGAGTCGCAGCGGATTGATTGCCTTGGTCGGAAGTGGTGAGTACCTCGACGTCATGCGCGACATCGACCTCGAGCTCATCGATGGTCAGCCGCCGGTCACCGTCCAGATTGCCACCGCGGCCGTTCCCGATGGTGAGAAGCGTCTCTCGTATTGGCGTGATCTCGGACGTCGCCACGGTGAGAGCCTGGGGCTAGAGGTGCGCGACGCCACCGTCTATGACCGCGACGAAGCGAACGACCCACGCTGGGACGAGGTTCTCTCGGGCGTCGGCCTCATTTACCTCTCGGGAGGAAATCCCGCATTTTTGGCGTCGACCCTCGCCAACACCACCTTGTGGCGCGCCATTGAACGTGAGTGGCGGGCCGGCGCGTCACTCGCCGGTTGCAGCGCGGGCGCCATGGCCCTCTGCGGGCGTGTGCCGGTGCTTCGCGGTAACGGGGAGTATGTCGACGGCTGTGGCATTTTGCCGAGCTGGCGCATCATCCCCCACTTTGACGTGTTTCGTGATCGCTACCCCGCGATGATGCGCGACTCGCTCGCCCACCTCGAACCGGACACCACGGTCATTGGCATCGATGAGGAAACAGCGCTCATTGGTCGACCGGGTGACGTCTGGCGCGTTGCCGGTCACGGATTTGTCACCGTGGTGAATGACGAGCGTTCGCTGGCCGCGGGCGCGAGCGTTGACTTTCCCCGCTCGTAACGACACGGGCCGTCACGATACGATTCTGACGTTCTCGACCGGAGGTCTCATGAAGCGTCAGCGATGGATGTCAGCCGTCATCATTAGTGCTCTCAGCGCACTCGGCGTCAGCAGTTTCGCGGCGGCCTCGTCGCCCACCGGCACCCCCGCGGGCTCGGCCGCTGACGTGAAGGCTCTCGTCGCGGCGTCGGTGAAGATCAAGGCCCTCACTCCCACGACGCAGAGTCAAATTGCGACGTCCGGCGGGAACTTCGCGGGCAATTACTACAACCTGCCCGACGGTTGTCTCACGGCCACGGCCTGCGTCTTTGGTGACACGTCGTCATCAAAGACTCTCGTTCTCTACGGTGACTCGCACATCCGCATGTGGTTGGCACCACTCATCACCATCGCGACGACGAATCACCTCAAGATCGTGATCGTCGGCCACGCGGGCTGTCCGGTGGCCGCCGTCACCATTCCCGGTGGGGCGTATGGAGCCTGTGCTCAATATCGCAGCAGTGGCGAGGCGGTCATTAACTCACTCAAGCCGCAGGCCGTGTTAATCGGCGAGCGCACGAGTTACCCCGCGTACAAGGGAACCGACGCGCAGTGGGCTGCCGGACTACAAAAGACCCTCAGCAACCTCGCGCCGTCGGGGGCGACCGTGGCGATCATGGGTGACATCCAGGTGTTCAGCGTGACCTTGCCTACCTGTCTCGCCGTTCACCCCAACGGTGTCGCTCTCTGCACGGGCAAGAATCCGAACAAGGCCATTCCCGGACACGAAACGGGAGAGTCGAACGTGGCAAAGACCAACCACTTGCTCTACGTCGACCCGACGTCATGGCTGTGCACCAAGACTCTGTGTTCACCGGTGATTGGTGACTACCTGCCCTATTCGGACTCCCAGCACGTCGCCGTGCCGTACAGCCGTTACCTCACGACGGTGCTCGCGACCGCGCTCGCGCCGCTGGTGAGCGCCGCGACCCGCTAAGTCGTTAGGCGAGTCCCAGCTGCTGGCGCAGGTCGGCCGGCACAAAGTTGTTTTCCTCGGTACTCTCGGCTTCCACCAGTTCCACCATGCGCGTCACCACGTCGGCAGGATCCGCCTGATTCGTCGTGATGAGTTCGCGCATCGTGGAGAACAAGTCGCTCATGCCCGCGGTCGCCGCGTCACTGGAGAACCAGTCCCACATTGACGCCGCCATACGGTCGTTAAATCCGGTGAGGAAGGGGCCCGGATTCAGCAAGGTCACATCCACGCCCAGACCGAAGAGCTCGCCGCGCAAGGTCTTGCCCATGCCCTCGAGGGCGAACTTGCTCATGGTGTACGGACCGAAGGCCGGGCCGGCCATGATGCCGGCGATCGACGACACGATGATGATGCGCCCCGACCCACGCGCAATCATCTGGGGTGCGACGGCCTGCGTCATGCGAAGGGTGCCAAAGACGTTGACCTCAAAAACCCGGCGAACGATGTCCAGGGGAACGTCCACCAGGGGGCCGGTTTGACCGAAACCCGCATTATTCATCAACACGTCGACGTGCAGGTCACGCGCGAGGTCGACGTCGTCAGTGGTGATGTCGAGCTTGATGACCTCAAGGTCGGGAGCCTCGGCGCGCAGCGCGGCGGCCTGCTCCTCGGATTCGGTGGTCGCGATGACGTGGTGTCCGCGCGCCGCGAGGGCGAGAGCGGCACCGTGGCCGAAGCCCGTGCCGGCACCGGTGATGAGAACGCTCTTGGACATTTAGGCAACCAGGCCGGCGACGGTGGTGGCCACCGTCACAATGAAGATCACGACGGCCGGCACGGTGGCGGCCGGTGCATCCTTGGCCGAGACGTGGGTGCGAATGGCGAGAATGAAGTAGATGACGAAGCCGAAGGCGGCGGCCACGGCAATCCAGCGAGTGCCCCACACGGTGAACAGTCCGACGGCGCCAATGATCTTGATAATGCCGAGCGTGCGCTCAAAACCGGCCGAGTAGCCCCACCGCTTGAGGTCGGCGACCAAGTCGGCCGGGGAGGTGAAGTCGTACACGGCCGAGGCGGCCATGATGATGGCGAGAACCGTGGCAAGAATTTCAAAAGTCAGCATGACCCCCACGCTAGGTCCTACGACTAGGTAGCCTGCGGTTATGTCCGCGCCCTGTTTGGCCCACACCGGCACCATGCTGTGGCCCTACCTCGCCGTGGGTGCCCCCCTCATCGTCGCGGGCCTCATCATCACCAAATCGGCCCGTCTCGCCGGTGCCGTCATCGTCGTGCTGGGCGCCCTCATTCTCGGAAACGTTCGCGAACCCGCGGCCGTGGCGGCCTGCGGACCCGCCGGCTACACCTTGAGTGGCACCTACCAGGTCGACACCACGATCACGACGGCCCAGCTGCCCACCGTGACCCTGACGTCGGGCTCACACCACCTCGTGGCCTCATGGCAGGGTGTGACCGTCAGCGGCGGCGTCTCGAGTGCCACCTTCTACGTCACCGATCTCGCGATTGGCCCGTGGAGCATGGAAGTGGTCGGCCCCAGCGACCAGAACCTGATTCTGCAAGCGTCGACACCCGATTTCATCACCATCGGTGACGCCAATAACGGCTCACCGCTTGATATTCGCTCGGCAATGCCCTTGTCGGTGCCCGCCGATGACAGCATCGTCACGCTCAGCGCCCAGGTCGCCCAGTAAGGGCCATTTTCCACCCCCCGTCACGTCGTGTAGAGTGATTACTCGCGCTCATGGGGCAACCCGTGGGACACCGAGGACCTGTGGTGCAGCTCGGAGTGCACGCCGCCCTGTCACGGCGGAGGTCGCGGGTTCAAATCCCGTCAGGTCCGCTCGGCCCCCTTCTGGGGGGACGAAAATGGTCGAGTAGCTCAGTTGGTAGAGCACACGCCTGAAAAGCGTGGGGTCACCGGATCGACGCCGGTCTCGACCACCATTAACTGCGAGTAGAACGGGTCAACGTGGACACCTTCGATGCGTTACGAGTCAGCCAACGGCCGACCAATGAGCCCACTTACGAGTACGAACCGGGCTCTCGTGCGCGGCTCGAGTTAGAGGGTGCCCTCGCCGCTCTTCGCCAGCGCGACGCCATCACCTATCCCCACGTCATCGCGGGCCGTGAGGTCGTCGGGCAGGGAAGCGAGATCGCGGTCGTCGAACCCCATCGTCACCGTCATCAGCTCGGCACCCTGCGCGAGGCCACTACTGCCGACGTGCAGCTCGCCATTGACAGCGCCCTGGCCGCCGGTCGACACTGGCGCGCTTTATCATTCGCCGACCGTGCCGGCATCTTCCTCAAGGCCGCCGATCTCATCAGTGGCCCGTGGCGCGCGCGCCTGAACGCCGCCACCATGCTCGGCCAGAGCAAGACGGCGTATCAAGCCGAGATCGACGCCGCGTGCGAACTCGCCGACTTCCTGCGCTTCAATGTGTACGACGGATTCGAACTGATTTCTCGTCAACCCCACATCAGTCCCGCCGGGGTGCGAAACGAGATGGACCACCGTCCCCTCGAAGGCTTCGTCCTCGCCATCACCCCGTTCAACTTCACCGCCATTGCCGCCAACTTGCCGGCCGCGCCGGCCCTCATGGGCAACACCGTGGTGTGGAAGCCCAGCCCGACACAACAAGAAGCAGCCTCACTGACGATGGCGATCTTCAAGGAGGCCGGACTGCCCGATGGCGTCATCAACATGGTGACGGGTAACGGTGCCGCCGTGAGTGAGGTGGCGGTGCCACACCGTGACCTCGCCGGCATTCACTTCACCGGATCGACCGCCACCTTCCGCCACCTCTGGCAGTCGGTGTCGCACCACCTCGCCTCGTATCGCTCGTATCCGCGCCTCGTGGGTGAAACCGGTGGCAAGGACTTCGTGCTCGCGCACGAGGACGCGAACTTCGACGCACTTCGCACTGCGCTCATTCGTGGCGCCTTTGACTTCCAGGGACAAAAGTGCTCCGCGGCGTCACGCGCCTATCTGCCGTCGAGTGTTGGTGCGGGCTATCTCAACGAAGTCGCCGACGTGGCGACGTCGCTCACCTACGGCGACGTCGCCGACTTGTCGAACTTCGGTGGCGCGGTCATCGACCGTCGTAGTTTCACTCGACTCGCCGAATTGCAGGATCGCCTGCGTCACGACCCCACCGTGACGGTGATTGCCGGTGGCACGAACGACGATTCGGAGGGTTTCTTTATTCGGCCCACCATCGTGGTAAGCGACAACCCGCATCACGAGATCTTCACCACCGAATTCTTCGGACCCGTGCTCGCCGTGCACCTCTACGACCCCGCTCGCTTCGATGAGACCTGTCAGTTGGTCGACGCCACTAGCCCCTACGCCCTGACCGGCGCCCTGTGGGCCACCGACCGCGAGGTGATTACGCGGGCCTCGGCCGCTCTTCGTTACTCGGCCGGCAACTTCTATATCAACGACAAGCCCACCGGCGCGGTAGTGGGCCAGCAACCCTTCGGGGGGGCGCGCGCCTCGGGCACCAACGACAAGGCGGGCTCGATTGCCAACCTCGAGCGCTGGGTGTCGCCGCGCACCATCAAGGAAACCTTCGTTCCGCCGACGCAGCACGGCTATCGCCACCAGGACTAGTTGTGGCCGTCACTCGTCGCCTCATTCTGGCTGCGGCACGCTCGACGGGCTTACGTCGTCGTATTGAACAGCTGCCCCTTAGCCGCTCGGTCGTCGCGCGATTTGTGGGCGGCACCACCACGGCCGATGTGGTTCGCAGTGTTCAGCAACTAGCCAATCAGAGGCTGCTCGCGACCATCGATTTCTTGGGCGAGGACGTCACCGATGACGCGGGCGCGGACCTCACTCGTGACGCGTACCTGGAGCTGATTGCGGCTCTGCGCGCCGCGCGCGTCGAGAAGGTAGACCTGTCGTTGAAGCTCACCGCACTCGGCCTACTCATTGACGAGGACCACTGTCTCGCGCGCAGCCGAGAGATTCTCGCGGCCGCCGACGAAGCAGGCATGACAGTCACCCTCGATATGGAAGGTTCCGCACTCACCGACGTGACCTTGCGTCTCGGCACCACCCTTCGCCAGAGCTATCCCGCCACCGCCACGGTGATTCAGGCCATGCTGACGCGCACCGACGACGACGCGCGAACTCTCGCTACCTCGACGGCTCGCGTGCGCCTCTGTAAGGGCGCCTACCAAGAACCCGCCAGCGTCGCCTACAGCGATCGCCGCGAGGTCACGGCGGCGTATCTGCGCTCGCTCGAGACGCTGTGGCGTGGGGCCGGCACGCCGCTGGTGGCCACCCACGACCCCGAGATTGTGTCGCATACCGAGGAACTCGCCGCGACCCAGCCCCGACACTTCGAATTCCAAATGCTCTTCGGGGTGCGTCCCGACGAGCAGGCGCGTCTCGTGGCGGCTGGTCACGTGGTGCGCGTCTACGTGCCCTTTGGTGACCAGTGGTACGGATACCTCATGCGCCGAATGGCGGAGAAGCCCGCCAATTTGCGCTTGTTCCTGCGCGCACTCACCTCGCGGTCCTAGCCTCTGGTGCCGTGAGCACTCTTCCTGTCGTTACCCCTGCCATTCATCCCCACGAACCGGGTCTGGCCTGGCCGACCACCTCGTGGCCGACTGGCGAGGTCTCCGAAGTCACGCGCGCCGCACTCGATGCCAGCTTTGGCGACCCCGCCCTCGGTGACACCTACGCCGTGGCGCTCATCCACCACGGCCGTCTCGTCTACGAGCGCTACGACAACGCCCTGCCGTCTTTCATTCACGAGCCCACCCCCGTCACCGTGGACACACCACTGCTGTCGTGGTCCATGGCCAAATCCATGCTCCACTTCCTGGTAGGAACGCTGGTTGACGAGGGCCGCCTCGATCCCTCCGCCCCCGCCGGAATCGCCGCGTGGGCGGACGATTCTCGTGCGGCCATCACCCTCGGTGACCTCCTCGCCATGCGCGACGGACTGAAATTCGCCGAGGAGTACAGCGTCGACACGCCGAGCAACGTGGTGGAGATGCTCTTTGGCGAGGGTCAGAGCGACATGGCCGCCTACGCCGCGAGTCGTCCCCTCGCGCATCAGCCCGGCAGCGTTTTCAATTATTCGTCGGGCACCACCAACATCATCTCGGGCGTCGTGGGTGACCTCGTGGGTCGCGGCGAGACCTATCGCGACTTTCTGCAAAAGAAGTTGTTCGACGCCATTGGAATGTCGACGGCCTCCGCGACCTTTGACGAGGCCGGCACCTTCGTCGCCTCGAGCTACGTGCACGCCATTGCCCGTGACTTCGCCAAGTTCGGACTGCTGTATTTGCGTGGCGGCGAGTGGGATGGCCAGCGCCTGGTCTCGCGCCGATGGATCGACACCGCTCAGATTCCTCTCAGTGTGGATGAGGAGAGCGGCACCCTCTACTCCTGGCAGTGGTGGGTGAGCGGCGATGAGTTTGGGTCCTATTGGTGCAACGGTTACGAAGGCCAGATGATTGTCGTCAGCCCGGCGCTCGACAGTGTGCTGGTGCGCCTCGGACGCACCGACGCCGAGCGTTACCCCGACTTACGACAGTGGCGCGACGGCGTGTTGCGCACGCTCGCGGTGTAAGCCCACCGCGATCATCACCGCCAGTGAGGCGGCGAGCAGGGCGGTGCGCGACGCGAAGATGCCGAGCGTGGTGACCGAGAAACTGGTGACCGAGAAGCTCTCGTTTCGCCCCAGCTGCCACGGCAACATCGCGATCACGGTCGCCGCCAGCACGAGTATGCCGAGGGGCCGGCGCACTCCCACCTCGAGGGCGACCAGGGGTAGGAGTGCGAACCACACGAAGTAGTGGTCCCACACCACGGGTGCCGCCAAGGTGGAGGCCATGAGGATGATCACGAACTCACTCAGTGGCCAGTTCGCACGGCGCGCACGCTGTGATGCCCACAGTGCGAGGGCGACAACGGCCACGCAGGCCAACGAACCGACCGTCGCGGCGTAGGCCTCATTTCCGAAGGGCCAACGGAAAAGAACCGTGTAGGGACTCGAACTCGTGGCTCGCCAGTGAATGAAGTGGGTGAAGCGCGTGACTTCGGAGCCGTCAATGAGGCGACTAATAAAGGTCGAGGTGTACGAGGGCCACAACACCGCGGCGATACCGGTGACGACCGCCCACGCGCCGACGGCGCGGGCCACGTCCGCCCACTGACGACGCCACAGCCACACCACCACGAAGATGGCCGGGTAAATCTTGATGGCGGTGACAAGACCCGTGAGATATCCGCGGAAGCGGGCGGGCACCGCGAGCGAGTCGCTGATGAGAGCGATGAGCAAGAGCGTGCCGAGTTGACCATCAGCCAACAAGATGGATAGTGGTGGCAAAACCGCAACAGCTACCGCCGCGGCCGCGCACGACACCCACCACTGACCGGGTCGGCCGACCACGCGACGAGCGATGTGAATGGCGCCCGCCACGGCCCACAGGCTGATGAAGGTCCACACGCGAATGGCCCACGCCGTCTTGATCCACGCGAAAGGGAAGAACAGCAAGAGCGCCGCGGGCGGGTAGGAGAAGTATTGGGGCGTCGTGACGGGCCCGTAGATGGTGATGTTCTTTTGCACCAGATGCACGTCGCGAATGCGGGCGCGAATGTCGACGAAACTCGTCGAGTAGCGCCCGGTGAAGAGCCAGTTGTGATGCGGGACCGTCAGCACGACGATCACCGTGAGGGCGATCAGGATCAGTGTCCCGAGGAGATAGCTCCCGCGTCTTTTCACACGGCACCTTCGTAGTCAAAGCCGAGGTCGGGGGCGGTGAACAGGGCGGTGAAGGTCCAGCCTTCGGCAGCGGCCATGGCCGCCGCTGTGCCCCCGCGGTCCACCACGGCGATGATCTGCACGACCTCCGCGCCAAAGTCGCGCACCACGCGAGCCGCCTCAATGAGGCTGGTGCCACGAGTCACCGTGTCTTCGGTAATGACCACCTTGTCGGTGGGGCTGAGACGGCCGGCAATGCGCCCACCGGCACCGTGATCCTTGGCCTCCTTACGCACGGAGAAGGAGTTAAGGCGACGGCCACGAGCGACGGCCACGCCCGCGGCGATAAAGGACACCCCGTCAGCGCCCATCGTCAACCCGCCAATGGCGGTGGCGGAGGCGGGAATCCTCTCGAGGATGAGTTCGGCAACGTCGGCCGCTACCTCTCCGTCGCAGATCGTCTGCTTCGAATCAATGAACCAGGTGGAGCGACGGCCACTTTTGAGGACGAAGTCGCCTCGACGAACCGAGTGGGCCAAGAGGTGGTCGCGGACGCGATCGCGGGCAGTGCTCATAAGTGCTCCTTGTGTCCCTCTGACGATACGACAATGAGGTCGCAACGCCTTACTACTGTCTCGAGGGTGATTGATCTCCACGTGCACTCGAGTTTCTCTGATGGCTCCGAGAGCCCCACGGCTCTGGCCGAGCTCGCGGCGGCGGCCGGACTGAGCGCGATGGCTCTCACCGACCACGACACGACGGCCGGCATTGCCGAGGCACGAGTGGCCTTCGCGGAGCGCAATATCGAACTCGTCGTGGGCTGTGAAGTGTCGCTCAAGGACATGGGTCACGACATCGTGGCCGATGACGGCTCGATTTCCCACCCCTCCATTCACGTCTTGGCGTACTTCGTTCCCGAAGACCCCGCGCACCCACTGCAGCAATTGCTGGCGGGGCTCCAGGACGACCGGGAAACCCGTAATGCTCGCCTCCTCGCCAAATTGCACGAATTGGGATACGACCGCCTCACCTGGGACGACCTCATGCAGCGCGCCGGCGCCAAGAATTTGGGACGCCCGCACTTTGCCGCCGCCCTCTTGGCGAACTACGCCGACGATCTGGCGGGTGGCTCCGTAGAGGAAAAGACGCGCACCATCTTCAACGAGATTCTCGGTGACTCCGGAAGCGCATATATCTCCAAAGCACACCTGACCGTGGCCGACGTCGCGGCGGCGGCGGGCCCGGAGGTGGTGTTATCGATTGCCCATCCTTTGTTTAATTACGGATCTCGTGACTTGTCATCGAGCACCGTGATCAAGGAGATTGTGCCGACTCTCGAGCGACTTCGCGATGATGGGTTGCGTGGCGTCGAATGCTGGTACGGGCAATTCGATGACCGCACTCGTCGAGAAATGGTGGCGATTACCCGTGGATTGGGAATGATTCCCACCGGTGGATCGGACTTTCACGGCTCTTTTAAACCCGAAGTTGCATTCGCGAAGGGTCGATTTAATGATCTCTCGGTTCCCGACAATGTCTTGGATCAACTTCGCGAACTAGCGAGTTAGGTAAACATTTTTTACCAATAAATCACCTTGAGATTGTTAGCAATTGTGAGTAATTAGATTTTCTAAGATATTTGTTAAGAACCCATACATCTGAAACAGATGTGCGTCATTTAATAAATCAAATGTCTAGACTTTGGCTCTACTCATTTGGAACGATAAGAAGGTTTTTATGGCAATCACGAAGAAGACCGCGCCGAGCGGCCGCACGACGGCAGCAAAGAAGACCGCACCCAAGGCCGCAAAGAAGTCGGCCGGCCGTGCGATGTCTGACGACCACAAGGCCAAGCTGGCCCAGGGTCGAAACGAGTCTCGCGTCGTCTCGCGTTACCTCGAAGCCATCACCGCCGGCAAGGGCAAGCGCGGCCGTAAGCGCACCCCCGAGTCCATCGCCATGCAGATCACCAAGATTGACGTCGAGATTGCCAACGCCCCGGCCATTCGCCAGCTAGAGCTGACGCAGAAGCGTTACGACCTGCTGGCTGAGTCGGAGCGTCTGTCGGCCCGTGTCGACCTCACTGACGTGGAGAAGCAGTTCGTCAAGGCTGCCAAGAGCTACGCGGCTCGAAACGGCATCAGCTACGGCGCGTTTCGCACGTTGGGCGTCCCCGCCGACGTCTTAAAGAAGGCCGGCATTTCCCGCGCTCGCGGTTAATTCGCTCAATAAAAAAATGGGGCTGCGGTAAACCGCAGCCCCATTTTTTTTTTCGTTCTACGACTGTTCCGTGAGAGGCACCACCGTGGCCGCGATAACGCCGCCATCTCTCGCACTTCTCGAAAGAAGCACAAGGGCCACTGGGTGAGATGCGGTGCTGCGCAGCGGGAACATTCCTGAAGCGGCGCCCATCTCCCCCATCGATCCACCCATCATGGTGCTCTTCCACTCGAGGTCCCAACTGTCGGTGGCGCGCAATTGCACGTTCACCACTGCCTCGTAGGCGGTCGTGGACGCCCGGACCGGCAAGAGACCGGAAATGATGTTGTGAGGACGAGGGGAATACACCACTAATTGAGACGAGGTGCAACTCGTTACTAACCACTTGCCATTCGCTCGTGTCTCGTTCACTCGCGTAGTCGCGTGAACCAGAAGGCCACTCTCGGGACCTACCGGGGAAATATCCACCACGGCAGAATTCGCAAACACCGAGGTGGCAGTCACATAGGGCGTAGTAAATCCGATCCGATGGGCAAAGGCTGTCGCCGTCTGCGATGCCGAGTTGGTGGCGGCTGACGGTGCGGGCCACACGTGACGGGGCGTTTTCTCGGTACTGGGCCACATCAATAACGTGGCCGCCACGGCAATAAGGAGGGCCACGAGAAAGATGGCACCAAGTCGAGTGGTTCGGAGGTTCATGTGAAACCCCCCTTTCCTGTTCGTCAATTCACCCTACGACCGTTGACGAAGGAAGAGGGTGTCAAGGACAGGATCACTCACTCGCAGTGTCACGTAGCGAGCGACTTCGCTCACGCTCTTTCCTGCCTCTTCAGCGACATCCACGAGGAGCTGAAAGGCGGCGGCAATATCGAGGTCGTAGCGCTGCGCAATCATGCCCTTGGCCTGCTCGACACCGTTACGGGTTTCGACGGCATCGTGGAGTCGGCGAGCGACCACGAGGCCGTCCTCCGTCGGGTCTGCCCGCAGCAAGGTCATCGTGGCTGCGTCAGCCAACGACTGCGCACCTATGAGATCCTGCTCCGACAAGGGGTGCCGGGCGAAGAGATTGAGAGCTCCCACCACAGTGTCTTCGGCGGCCAGAGGCAAGGCGTACACACTGCTGAAGCCTTCGCGAACGGCCGCTACTCGGAAGTGTGGCCAGGGGGCGTCGGGGGCGGAAAGATCATCGAGTGACACGGGCTTTCCGCTCTGCAGGCATTCCAGGCAGGGTCCTTGTTCATTTTGCACTTGGTAGAGGTCGAGCAGATGGGCCGCGTCACTCGATGAGCCAATCACCTTGAGTGCGGAGAATTGATCGGTAATCAAGATCCCAGCGGCAGCGATAGGCAGGACATCCACACATTGCCGCGCGAGACGCGACAGCATGTCGACCGTGTCGCCGCCACTCACCGAGTGACGGGCCAAGGTGGCGAGGGCACCCGCCAGCTTGGCGGCATGGGGCCAATTACTTATTTCTGACGTCAGGGTTGTCGGGGTCATGTCACTCCTACTCATCAAGTATCAATTCACGGTTCAAAATACGTTTGGCGATGATCGAAATCGGTTCCTGCCGGGCATA